>CAZNQN010000059.1:512-9484 GCA_964574925.1 uncultured Phycisphaeraceae bacterium
GCGTGGGCTCGGCCGGGCGGTCGGAAACGACCGTCATGCTGATCGTGTATTTCGATGAGAACGACGTCGTGCAGGATTACAAGATCACGCAGACCAAGTTCTGAATTCGGGGGAATGTTCATGCGCATGCGAGGGACACTTGTGAGGGGGAAAGACGCGGCGGCGCTCGCTTTGTTCCTTTCCCTTTCCGGTTGTGCGTCATCCCTGAGCCAGGCGGAGATCAAGTTTCTGGAAACGAGGGATATGGATCTGCCCTATGCGGAAGCCTATCAGGCGGCCGCCAACGGGCTGTTCTCTCTCGGATACACGATCGAACACAGCGACAAGGCCTCGGGCATTCTCAGCGGTCGGCTGCACAAGAAGAAGGCCAGTCTGAGCGTGACGTTTCTGCTGATCCTTCCCCTGCCCACCGTGGGGGAGGGGACCAGCGAAGAGGCGGTGACCTTCATGTTGACGCAAGTCAAGCCCCACTTGACACGATTGCGGATGAAACTGGTCCGTGACGGCAAACCTCTGATCGATCGCAAGGTCATGACCCGGATCTGGCAGCGGATCGAGCGGGAGGCGTTGCTCGAATCGCGCCCTGCGCCTGCCGGACGGGCTTCCGCCCGGCGGCGATCGCCGGCGCGCCCGTCTTCTTACAGGCAAGGGTGATCATCCGGGATCGGCGCAATTCTTCTCTCCGGCCGCCTTGACTTGTGCGGTGGCTGTCTGTTATCATTTCGATCATTCGACTCCTGCTTCAATTCGCTCCAGGTCACGGATTCAGGAGAGCAACCATGCGTTTTCCGGTTCGCTCGATCGGGGTCGTTTTTGCTGCTTTCCTGTTGACGGATCGTCCGGTTTCGGCGCGCCCGCCGGAACATGATCCGCTCCACGACACGCCTGCCGTCACGCCGCAGGCGGGAACCTCTTTGCAAGGCGCGGCGCAGGCAGGGGGCTGCTGTCTGCCCGACGGGTCGTGCCTCGACGTAGCCGCAGAGACGGACTGCACCTCGGCGGGCGGTGTCTTCCAGGGAGCGGGCACCGATTGTTTCCCCAACTGCTGTGTGCAGCCGGTGCCTACGGGCGGTGACAACTGTTCTCTCGTGACGCTTCATTCGATCACCATTCCCAGTGCGGGGGAACCGCCGGTGGAGGTGACGATCACGGGCAACAACGGCGGGGCTACCTTCGATGAGTTCGGCGTGTGGACGAACTCGACGATCTTCGACCCCAACGGAAGCACGCGCGATCCGGGCTGGTGGGAGGGGTTCGAGCTGGTCGGCGGGCCCACGGCCTGTGCGGACGTGCGGATCGATCTTTGTTGCAGCAACTGCAACGGGGACGTCGTCCGCCCGGCCTGGACCGACCTCTGGGCCGGCTGTCCGGAGGAGGAGGTTCTTCTGCCGGAATGTGCGGAACCGCCCATCGGGTCCGGCGTATTCCCCTTGTGCAGCGACACGCTGCGCGGTGCCCCGTTCTGCGATGGGGACAATCTTTGGATGACGTTCGCGTCGCTTCGTCCGGGGCGGTATTTCTATCCGATCTATTCGGCGCCCGGGGGGACGTCCGCCGTTCCGCCCGGATGCGATTATCAGATGCACATCACGGTGGGCGCCTGTCCGGTGGCGGCCTGCTGTACGGGGCAGACCTGCCAGTTGACGAACCGGTTCGAATGCGAGGCGATCGGGGGCTACTGGCTGCATGAGGACAATACGGGCGGCGTGCGGGTCACGTCCTGCGGAGACGCGACGCCGGAAAATCCCAACCCCTGCGCGTTCGGTTCCTGTTGCCTCGATCCGGAGACGAATCCGCCGGCGGTCTGCGAGGACGCGACCGACCCCAATGTTCCCTGCGATCCCCTCAACCCCGCCACCTGCATGGATGCTTCGACGTGCGCGGGTCTGGGCGGAACGTATGTCGGCGGAGCGCGATGCGACAACCCGCTCGAGCCGTGCAACGTTTGCAAGATCGCCTCCGACACGACGTGTATGGTGCCCGATTTCCTGAACGATTTCGTCACGTGGCAGATGGCGGACCTCTCCGCCCCGCCGGATGGGGTGATCACCGCGGACGACTTCGTCGCAGGCGGTACCACGATCCGCTCCGTTTGTTTCTGGGGTACCTACATGCGGCGCAACGCGCAGGACGCGACGACGCAATCCAACGGTCAGGATTGCAGCGGCGATATCAGTGACGATTTCCGGATCCGCGTGTACGAGGATGCGGGAGGACGTCCGGGGGTCCTGGTGAGCGAATCGCGCCCCGCCGTGCTGGCGCGCGATCCGGTTCACTCGCGGGCGCAGGAAGTGTGGCTTGCGTTTCAGCAGCTCTACGGGTACTTCGCCACGCTGGATCCGCCCATCACCGGTCTTTCGCCGGGCACCCGCTACTGGATGGAGATCGTCAACAACACCGTCGAAGACGACACCTGTCTGTGGCACTGGTTCAATTCGGGGGCCGGCAATCGGTACAGCGTCGTGGGAACGGACGGCACAGGGTACCCGGCGGGGAGTGAACGAGGCACCGACTCCTACGCCGATCACGCGTTTTGCGTGGATCAGACGATCACGGCACCGACGGCGGACGTCGGTACCTGCTGTCCGTGCAACGGCGATCCATGCGCAAGTACGACGCTTGCGGAATGTCCTCCGACGGTCGGCACGTGGTCGCTGGGGGGCGTCCCGGACATCACCGTCGGCCATGACGAATGCGCGGATGCGGTGCCGCTTGCCGGTGGTCTTGTCACGGTGCCGACGGACACCACCTGCGCCACGACCAACCCCGCCGATCCGAGTCACGGCTCGGTGGGACTTGGCGGGGACATCTGGTACACGTACGTGGCCGGCGGTTCCGCGAAGCTGGTGGTGAGGGCCGGCATGTGCGCGACGGGCAACGGGGACAACACCTACGATTCGGCCCTGGCGGTGTATCGCAATCCGGTCGATCCGAAGTCGTGTCCGGCGGCCTGTCCGCAGGCGGGGGGTGTTCTGGTCGGCGGATCGCTCAACGACATGGACGAAGGTTGCAACTCCGTGGGGGATGAAGGGGCGGGCATCCTGGAGATTGCCGAAGTCGAGCCGGGAGACTGCTTTGCGATCCGTGTGGGCGGTTTCAACGGGGACGTCGGTCGCGGGATGCTCAGCGTCGGCGTGCATGAGATCCCCTGCCCGCTGTCGCAGGCGCCGCGTCTGGAACAGATCCCGGTCGGCGGCGGTGGACAGGCCGATCTTCGCAACCTCCGCACGCTGCCGCTGGTCATCGACGAACCGGGCAGCAAGGCCGTTCGCGTGCGGTTCGAGAGCCTGCCGCCCCCCTTCGATATCGCCGACGGCGCCGCCATGTGGCTGGGACCGCCGTTCCAGGTGTGCGAGAATGCGGGGCAGGCGGTTCGGGACGATCCGTCCGCGTGCGTGACGCCGCTCCCGCCGACGCCCGTGACGGCATGGTATGCCCCGCTTCAGTGCGATCCGTTCTACATGGACTGGAGCACGATCCCGGCGGCGATCAATGCATATGGGGAATTCGTCGTCCCCGACGGTACCTACGCGGTGCAGGTGATCGACGAAATCTGTTTGAGGGAGGAAGGCAACTTCTCGGATCCGTTGCTCGTCCAGACACCGACGTGGGCGGATCTGGTGGGCGATTGCGCCCAGCAGCCCTGCACGCCGCCGGATGGAAGTACCGAGGTTACCACGGACGTCACGGCCGTCCTCAACAAGTTCAAGAACCTTGCGATCGGGGCGCGCAAGGCCCGTGCCGACGTGGAGCCTGCGATTCCCGATCAACTGGTCAACATCTCCGACGTGACCGACGTGCTCGATGCGTTTCGCGGGGCGGCGTACCCGTTCGTGCCGTCGACCGCACCCTGTCCGTAGACCCGGACTATCGGACCGGATCGGCGGCGAGCGGTCGATCGCGCGCACCGCAGTCGGATGCAGGACGGGGAGGGGGAACGCGCCGGCACAGTCCGATCATCTTCCGATTCGGGGCGACTGCAATTCGTTTTGTCCATCCGCCGTTCGTATCGGATACTTTCGATGTTTGGAGGGGGTGCCAAAAAGGACGGGCGGATACCGTGAACGGGAAGAACGAAGCGGGTTACTTCGACATCTCGCTGTCGACGGCCGAAGCCATTCTGGCGGATGAAGGCCTGGGGTTCGCCTTCTTCCTTCCCCATGAGGGAGAGAACGGTCCGGTCCTCTACAGCGAGGCGGGGAAAGGGTTCTCCCCCGAGGATCTGCGTCGTCTGGCCGCCAACGGCATCAGCCAGCTTCGCGTGCAGGCGCGCGATCTTCACAGCCTGGAAGCCCGCCTGGAACAGCGCCTGGAAACGGTGCTGTCGCATCGCGCGATTCCGCCGGCGGAAAAGGCCAAGCTCGTCTACCACGTGGGAACCTCCATCGCCCGCGACATCGTGACGAACCCCACCGAATCGGAGGGGATCGAGCGTTCCGATCGCATGATCAACGGCGTGATCCGTTCGGTCCTTCAGGATCCGGCCATCGGGGCGAACATGCTCAAGATGGCCGGGCACGAGCGCACCACCGCCAGCCACATGTTCGTCGTGTCGATTCTGGCGATCCTGCTCGGCACGGAGGTGTACGGTTCGGATCTCGAACCGCTACGGGCGCTGGGACTGGCCGGGATGATGCACGACCTGGGCAAACTCTCCATCCCGCCGGAGATTCTCAACAAGCAGGGACCGCTGACGGAGGAGGAGATGGAACTGGTGTACCGGCATCCGATCGAGTCCGTTCGGTTGCTGGGCGACGATCCGCACGTCACGCCGCCGGTCCGCCAGGCGATCCTCCAGCACCACGAGCGTCCCGACGGTCGGGGATACCCCCTGGGGTTGCGGGGGGAGGAAGTCCTGCCCGCCTCGCGCATGCTGACGATCGTGGATTCCTTCCATGCCATGATCAGCCGCCGCCCTTACCGCAGCCCGCTGACGCCCGAGCAGGCCGTTCGCGCGATGCAGACACAGGCCGGTGCGCAGTTCGACGCCGATCTGCTTGCGGCCTGGGAAGCCGTCCTGAAACGCCATGCGGATTCGATGAGCGTCCTCTTCCACTCGCCGCCGGGAAGCGGGGAGGATCTGTCCACGCGACACGAGCATCGACCGGCCGAACGGGGGCGGACCCGGTACGGGCAGCGGGCGAAGCGCTTCCGTTGTGACCGCAAGATTCAGGTCCGGTGCGTGTACGCCGGGCGGCTGACCGATGCCACCTGCGCGCCGGACGAGTTTACGGCCTTGTTGCACGACGTCTCCCGCGGCGGGTTGTGCCTGTACAGCACCTACCCGATGTATCCGGGAGAGGTGATCCACGTGGAAATTCCGGGCCGCGAAGGACCGGTCTGGATCCGCGGGAAGGTCGTGTGGTGTCGGCCGTTCGAGGGGATCACGTATCGCGTCGGGGTACAGTTTACCGAACGGATTTCGCAGGCGGAAGCGATGGCCGGCGCCATGATCGAAGGGCTGGACCATGCCCGGACGCCCGAAGCGCAGAGGGGCTCCCTGCCTGTGTGGCGTCGCGTCGGGCCGTCCAGCCGGACCGAGCCGGCCCCAGCCCAACCGACGCCGGCGGCGGCGTCTTCGTGTCCCCCGGCTCGGGTGTCTGCGCCTCCTGTGGTGGAGAGGATTCCCCCGCCGCCCCAACCGGCGCCCGAGGCGGTGCCCACCGATCGCAAGCAAGCGATGGAGCTTCTGCGGCGGATGCAGCGGACGCCCAACCCCTCCGTCGATCAGGAGCGCACGGTCATCGCGCTTTCGGCGTTTTCCGATCCGGAGGTGCGCCGGGCAGCCGTCGAGGTGCTCACGCGGATCGCCTCCAAGCCCGCGCGGGCGGCCATCGCCCAACGGATTCACGATCCCGATCCGCGCGTGCAGATCCAGGCGGTCGGCGCCGCCGGGCTGCTCCGTATGTTCGAGGCCCAGTATGCCCTTCGTCAGCTTGTCAAGGGCGACGATACGGCCATGGCGCTGCGGGCGGCCGGCGCCCTCGGACGCCTGGAGGACGACCTCGGACTTCCCCTCGTCGTGCGCACGCTGCAATACGGAGAGGGCGAGACGGTCTTGATCGCCGCCCGCGCCCTCGGCGAGATCGTGGGCAAGCGCTTCCCCGCCAATTCCCGCGGTGTGGAGGAGGCCCGGCGCTATGTTGCATCCCGGCCGAGCCTGCTGGCTTCCGTGGCGTAGGCTCCGTTTCCTTCCGCCTCCTCTGGAGGAGCACTGAAAGATCTCACGGATTTTCTTCCGGAGACGCATCCTCTTCGAGCATCGGCCGGATCAGCTCTTCGACGGATTCCTCCGAGGGGTATCCGTAATAGCGCAGAGTGCCCGTGCGGTCGAGCACCAGCAGTTGCGGCAGACTCTCCCCCAGAACCTGACGATACACCGTGAACAAGTCCTGCGGCACCGTGTGAAAGTAACCGTAGGTCCGCCAGACTTTCGACAGTCCGGGACCCTTCTCGGACGAAGTCGCCGAGAAGTCCGCGCCCAGTGCGGACAGCGTGCGCAGGACGGCCCGCCGGACGGCATCATCCTTCACCGACACACCCGCTTCAGACAACCACCGGAAGAGTTTCTCACGGGCGCCGGGGACAGTGGGGTCGAGCCCTCGTTCCTTCAACAGGGAAACGAGCGGTCCGCGTACCGCAGCCTCCCGCAGCGCTTTGTCCGCGTCTTCCCGGCTGACATCGAAACCGATTCCGACGAAGCGCAGTCCCTTCGAACCGTATTGCTTGAGCAGTCCGTGGAGCCAACCTAGCTCCTCGCGGCAGGGCGTTCACCACGACGCCCAAAGGGACATCAACACCACCTTCCCCGCCAGTTGGTGGTGATCGACCGTCCTGCCCTCCGGCACCGGCAGCGAAAAGGCGAAAGGCTTTCCCACGATCGGTTCGCTGAGTCGGATCCCGTGTGTCTTCAGGTTGCGGAGCTGTTCCGCGATTCGCTGTTTCCGCGCTTCCGGCGTCAGGTACTCGATTCCGATCGCGGCCAGTTTCGCCGGAGGTTCCACTTCCATCATGACGATCTGCATTCTGAGCGGTCCGGACGAAACCGACCCGCCGCCCGACTGGGAGAGCCGTTTCCCGTTCGTGTCGAACCCCACCAGTCGGTAGGTGATGTCCGGCTTCCCGGGGGCCACACCCAGTGGGAAAACATTCACCTGCGTCAGGGAGGCCGAAACGGGCTCCTCGCCCTCGATCGGCTGGATCTCGCACAGCAGTCCGCACGAGAACGTCTTCCCGCCGGCCCGTTCCACCTGAAAGTGCGGCGCTTTGACCGGTTGCGGTTCGACGGCCCATTGCCAGGGCGGTTCGTTCGGATACCGGGAGGAGGGTGAGGGTCTGGCCACGGGGCAGACCCATAGCACAACGGCGAGGACGACTGGAGGTGACACCATTTTCGTCTTCATGATGGTTCTCCGTGAAATCGGCTGATCCGTGCCGGCGGACCGTCTGCCGGTTGTTGAGCGCCTACCGCGGAATCGAACGAAGACCGCCCGACCGTCCGCCCCTGTGGAGGGAGTCGTCGGATGATGATCACTGGGAAACATGACTGTCTGCGGGCATGAACGGTTGCCCTTTTTGTCCCTGTCCGGCTGGCTGCATCCTAACGCGATCGTGGAAGGAAACAAGTGCCCCGCCGGCGGAACCTCCGGGTCGGCGGCGGTGTCTCGGTCCATAACCGCCCGGCGGCAAGAAGCTTCGGAACGTCACTGCCGCGCCACCCGCAGAGTCCAGAGTGCGCGGCGTGTGGTCTGGATCGAGAACAGAGACGCCGGCCGCACTTCGTTCCCCAATGCACGAACTTCGGACCCGTGAAGGGGACAGCACTGATTTCCCGTTGCGAGAAGTGCTCGATCCAAAGTACAGGAGGGTAGCCGAGGCGCGCGGACGCGTTCCACGATCTCCACCGGCGGGGAGTCCGGTTCACGGGCAGGTCCTATCGTTTGGCCGCGATGCGTTTGCGCAGCGTCGCAAGGGTCCAGCAGTTGACCACCGCGCGACGGGTCGCGCCGCCGCGGCGGGCGGTGATGATGCCGAAGCGCATCTGGTCGAGCTGTCCGGTGTCATGGGCGTCGGTGTTGATGGTGAGAACCGCACCCGCGTCGAGCGCCTGGCGGATGTGGAGGTCCTTGAGGTCGAGCCGCGGCCAGCTCGCGTTGACTTCCAGGAAGGTGCCGGTGGTCGCGGCGGCTTCGGCGATCCGGCCGATGTCCAGCTCCATCGCCGCCCGCCGCCCGAGCAGCCGACCGGTCGGATGACCGATGGCGCAGACGTAACGATTCTCCATGGCGGCCAGGGTGCGCTCGGTCGGCGTTCGTTTTTTCCCCTTCCCCGTCCCCATGGCCGAGTGGATGCTGGCGACGACCCAGTCGCATTCCTTCAGGATCGAGTCGGGATAGTCGAGGGAGCCGTCGGGCAGGATGTCGCACTCGCACCCGACCAGGATGGTGATGCCGCGAATCTTTTCGTCGGCAGCGCGAATATCACGGACGTGTTTTTTCATTCGTTCGATGGAGAGTCCGTTGGCGATGGTGGCGCTGCGGGAGTGGTCACAGACGGCGAGGTACCGGTATCCGCGGGCTTTGGCGGCTTCGGCCATCTCCTCGATGGTGTTGCGACCGTCGCTGGCGGTGGTGTGCACGTGCAGGTCGCCGCGGATGTCGTTCAGGGTGACGAGGTCGTCGAGCGGGACGTCGCCCTCGAATTCGCCGTGGTTTTCGCGCAGTTCGGGGGGGAAGCAGGGCAGGCCCAGCTTGCGGTAGATGCCCTCCTCGTCCGCCCCGGCCAGACGACGCCTGCCCGCAAACAACCCGTACTCGTTGAGCCGCCACTTGCGCTTCACGGCCAGTTCCCGCAGGCGGACGTTGTGCTCCTTGGAGCCGGTGAAATACTGAAGCGCCGCGCCGAACGAGGCGCCCTCCACGACGCGAAGGTCCACCTGCACCTCGCCGCCGTCGCCGCGATCGAAGGTGACG
>CAZNQN010000060.1:0-7485 GCA_964574925.1 uncultured Phycisphaeraceae bacterium
GGATATGTCCGCGAATCCCGCGTGGAGCAGCTTTACCGGGACGCCCGCGTGACGACGATTTACGAGGGCACCAGCGAGATCCAGCGGGCGGTGATCGCTCGCGAGCTCGGCGACGAAGAGTGAACGCGGGCGGCGCCTCCGTTACCGGCCCGTGACCCCGCGTTCTCGTGACCGGTGGTGCGATTTGCGTTACCATGACGAACCGTACGGCAGCGTCGAAGGCGGCAAGCGAAGGACGTAAGTCCGCTGAGCGTCGGACGTTGCGCGAAAATCACAAGCCGCAGGAACATCCATGGATTTTGAACTCCCCGACGATTTGAAGACCCTGCAAGAGGTGGCCCGCCGTTTCGCGGAGGAGAACATCGCCCCCTACGCCCGCACGTGGGACCGGGAGGCGGACATCCCCCGCGATCTGGTGGCCAAGCTGGCCGAGGTCGGCTTCCTGGGCATCTTCACCCCGACCGAGTACGGCGGCGCGGGACTCGGCGACCTCGGGGCGGCGGTCATCATGGAAGAAATCGCCCGCCACTGCGGGGCGACGGCCCTGATGCTCGACGCCCACAACGCCCTGTGCACGGCGCATCTGCTCATCGCCGCCAATGACGAGCAGAAAGCAAAATATCTTCCTTCTCTCGCGAAGGGAGAGTATCTCGGCGCCTGGGCACTGTCCGAGCCCGGGTGCGGCAGCGACGCCGCAGCCCTGACCACCACCGCCACCCTCGACGGCGACCAGTGGGTGCTCAACGGCAGCAAACAATGGATCACCAACGGGCATTACGCGGGGCTGTACGTGGTGATGGCCCGCACGACGCCCGAGGGCGGTCCCAAGGGCATCAGCGCCTTTCTCGTCGAACGCGGAACCCCGGGGCTGACCATCGGTCCGAAGGAGGACAAGCTGGGCATGCGGGGGTCCGACACGGTGGGATTGACCTTCGAAGACGCCCGGATTCCGAAAAACGCCCTCTGCGGCGAGCTGCACCACGGGTTCATCGACGCCATGAAGGTGCTGGAGCGGGGACGGATCACGATCGCCGCCATGGCCGTCGGACTGGCCCGCGGCTCCATGGAGGAAGCGCTGGCCTATGCCAAGCAGCGCAAGGCCTTCGGCAAGACGCTCTTCGAGCATCAGGCGATCCAGTTCAAGCTGGCGGACATGGCCATGGAGATCGACGCCGGGCGGTTGCTGACGCACAAGGCCGCCATTCTGTCGGACGCTGGGGAACCGTGCAACGTGGAGGCGTCGATGGCCAAGCTGTTCACCAGCGAGATGGCCGTCCGCCACGGCATCCAGGCGATCCAGATCTTCGGCGGCATGGGATACACGAAGGAGGTGCCGGTGGAGCGGTACCTCCGTGATGCGAAGCTGTGCGAGATCGGGGAAGGGGCGAGCGAGATCCAGCGGATGATCATCGCCCGCCATTACCTGGAACTGGACTAGCGCATCGGTCGACACCGAACGGCGGGCGCTTGCCCGTGCGGTTCGAGGGGGGGCAAGCACGGCTCGACCGTCGCGGCGTCGAAACCGTTTCGAACGGGAGACGAGCAGGGATCATGGACTTCTCTTTGGACGAAGATCATCGGATGTTGCAGGCGTCGGTACGGGAGTTCGCCGAGAAGGAGATCGCCCGCGGCGCCGCCGATCGGGACCGGGAGGAGACCATGCCGCCCGCTCTGCTGGAGCAACTGGCGGGACTGGGATTGTTCGGCATCACGATCCCGGAAACCTATGGCGGGGCCGGCATGGGATGTGTCGCCTCGTCCATCGTCGTGGAGGAGATTTCCAAGTATTGCGCCGGGACGGGCGTGCTGCTCAGTGCCCATACCTCCCTGTGCGTCGATCCGATCCTGACGTTCGGCACGGAGGAGCAAAAGCAGAAATATCTTCCGAAGCTGGCGTCGGGGGAGATGATCGGTTGCCTTTCCCTGACCGAACCGGGCAGCGGCAGCGACGCCGGCGCCGCCACCTGTCGGGCGGAGGCGACCGCCGACGGCTGGCGGATCAACGGCACCAAGATCTTCGTCACCAACGGGAAGGAAGCGGGGGTGATGGTGCTGATCGCCGTCACCGATCCCGACGAGCCCAAGCACCGCCTCAGCGCGTTCATCGTGGAGACGGACACGCCCGGCGTGCGGATCGGCAAGCTGGAAAAGAAGCTGGGCATCCGTTGTTCGTCCACGGCCGAGTTCGTGTTCGAGGATTGCCTGATTCCCAGGGAGGCTTTGCTGGGCGAGCGCGGGCGGGGGCTGCGGGTGGCGCTGACCACGCTGGACGGCGGACGGATCGGCATCGCCGCCCAGGCGCTGGGCATCGCCCAGGCGTGTCTGCGGGAGGCGAGCGCCTACGCCCGGACACGCGTGCAGTTCGGTCGGCCGATCGCCACATTCCAGGCCATTCAGCACAAGATCGCCGACATCGCCGTCGGCGTGGAAGCCGCCCGCGCGCTGACCTATCGCGCCGCCTGGTGCAAGGATAGCGGGCGGTCCTACGTTCGGGAGGCGGCGATGGCCAAGCTGTTCGCCAGCGAGACCTGTTCACGGGCGGCCAACCACTGCGTTCAGGTCTTCGGCGGATACGGGTACTGCACCGACTACCCGGCCGAGCGCTTCCTCCGTGACGCCAAGATCACCGAAATCTACGAGGGCACCAGCGAGATCCATCGCCTGGTGATCGGCCGCACGCTGCGCTGACGACGGGCGACGCTCGACCCGGACGTCGTCTGGCACATCGTGCGGGAGAAGCTCCCCGTGCTGCGTCGTGAACTGGAAGAGATTCTGGGAGAATAGATCATGAAAGAAAGTGTCACCGTGATCGGTGCCGGCACCATGGGGCGGGGCATCGCCCAGGTGTTCGCCCAGGCCGGCTTCGCCGTGTTTCTGCATGACGCCCTGCCCGAGGCGCTCGACGCCGCCTCCGGGCAGATTCGCAAACTGCTCGACCGCGCCGTGGAGAAGGGCAAACTTTCCGCGGACGACGCCGCCGCAGCGATCGAGCGGATCAGGACGATCCGCGACCTGGACGAGGCGGACCGCTGCCGTCTCGTGGTCGAAGCCGTCACCGAGGATGAAACCGTCAAGCGGGAGACGCTTCGTGCCGCCCAGGCAGTGCTCACCGACGACGGCATCCTCGCCAGCAACACCAGCAGCATCAGCATCACCCGTCTGGCCGCGGCGACCGATCGGCCCGAGCGGTTCATCGGGATGCATTTCTTCAATCCCGTCCCCGTGATGAAGCTGGTCGAGGTCGTTCGCGGGTTGCAGACCTCCGAGGAGACCGTCCGGCGGACGAAGGAGACGGCCGAGACCCTCGGCAAGACCCCCGTCGAGTGCCGCGACCATCCCGGGTTCGTCTCCAACCGCGTGCTGATGCCCATGATCAACGAGGCGATCTTCACGCTTCAGGACGGCGTGGCCGAGGCGGAGGCCATCGACGAGATCATGAAGCTGGGCATGGCCCATCCGATGGGCCCGCTGGCGCTGGCGGATCTGATCGGGCTGGACGTCTGCCTGCACATTCTGGAGGTTCTGCACCGGGATCTGGGGGAGGACCGCTATCGCCCGTGCCCGCTTCTGCGTAAACTGGTGGATGCGGGCCGCCTCGGGCGGAAGACCGGACACGGGTTCTATCGCTATGACTAAGACCGAAGTGCTGCTGGACATCGACGCGCCGCATGCCTCGATCACCTTTTTCACCGAGGACGGCATCAACATCCTCTCCCCGGACGTTCTGCACAGCTTCGGGGCGGCCGTCGCCCGCATCAGCAAGGACAGCCGCATCCGAAGCACCGTCGTGCAGGCCAAGGGCAAGGTCTTCGTCGCCGGCGCCGACATCAAGGTAATGAAGAACTACAGCGCCGACGAGGGGCGGGATTACGCCCGTCTCGGCCAGGACGTGATGAACGATCTGGCGGCGCTTCCGTGCGTGACGGTGGCGGCGATCAACGGGGCGGCCATGGGCGGCGGACTCGAGCTGGCGCTCGCGTGCGATTTCCGCATCGCCGTCAAATCGGCGCGTCTGGCGCTGCCGGAAGTGACGCTCGGCCTGATCCCCGGGTGGGGCGGGATCCCCCGTCTGATGAAACTCATCGGGCCGGCACGGGCGAAACGCCTGTTTCTCAGCGGGTTGCCGGTCTCCGCCGAGGACGGTCTGGCTTTCGGCCTGGTCGATGAGATCGTGAACTCGGCGGAGGATCTGGGACCGCGGGTGACGGCGTTTTGCAAATCCTTCCGCCGCGCTTCGCCGGCGGCTGTGGCGCTGGCGAAACGGGCCTCCCGCGATCTCGACGACGTGTCCGCGTTCGCGGAGTGTTTCCGCACGCCGGATTGCCGGGAAGGCATGACCGCGTTTCTGGAGAAGCGGCCGGCCTCCTGGATGGAAGAAGGATAACGTTTCCAGCTTCGGAGAACACCGATGCGCGCGCGACCGACCACCGATCCCAAGTCACCCTGCCGGGTCGTCTCCGACGAGAAGCCCTGGGCGGATGCCGATGACCTGGAGGGATTCAACCCCGCGCTGTCCCTGGGCGAACCGGGCTCGTTCCCCTTCACCCGCGGCGTCCACCGGGACATGTACCGCGGGCGGCTGTGGACCATGCGGATGTTCGCGGGGTTCGGATCGGCGGAGGACACCAACCGGCGCTTCAAGTATCTGCTCGAGCAGGGGCAGACGGGTCTGTCCACCGCGTTCGACCTGCCCACGCTGATGGGCCGAGACAGCGACGATCCGCTCTCCCTCGGCGAGGTCGGGCGCTGCGGCGTGGCGATCTCCTCCCTCGACGACATGCGCCGCCTCTTCGACGGCATCAATCTCGGCGAGGTTTCCACGAGCATGACGATCAACGCCCCGGCGGCCATTCTGCTGGCGTTCTACATCTGCGTAGCGCAGGAACAGGGCGTGCCGCTGGAGAACCTTCGCGGCACCTTGCAGAACGACATCCTCAAGGAGTTCCACGCCCAGAACGAGTACGTCTTCCCGCCCCGCCCCAGCGTCAAGCTGGTCATCGACACCATCGAGTACTGCACGCGGCACATGCCCAAGTGGAACACGGTGAGCATCAGCGGGTACCACATCCGAGAGGCCGGCGCCTCGGCCGCCGAGGAGCTCGCCTTCACCCTCGCCGACGGCATGACCTATACACAGCTTGCCATCGAGCGCGGGCTGGACGTGGACGCCTTCGCGCCGCGGCTGAGCTTCTTCTTCGACGTGCACAACGATTTCTTCGAGGAGATCGCCAAGCTGCGCGCCGCCCGCCGCATCTGGGCCCGCATCATGCGCGACCGGTTCGGCGCCCGCGACGAGCGGAGCTGGAAGCTGCGCATGCACTGCCAGACGGCCGGCGTGACGCTCACCGAACAGCAGCCGATGAACAACGTCGTCCGCGTCGCGTATCAGGCGCTCGCGGCCGTCCTCGGGGGGACGCAGTCGCTGCACACCAACAGCATGGACGAGACGCTCGCCCTGCCCAGCGAGCAGGCGGCCAAGCTCGCCCTGCGGACCCAGCAGATCCTCGCCTACGAGACCAACGTGCCCAAGGTCGTCGATCCCCTCGGCGGAAGCTACTACGTCGAGAAGCTCACCGACGAGATCGAGGCGAAGGCGTATGCCATCTTCGACCAGATCGAGTCGCTGGGCGGCGTGATGGCCGCCATCGACCGCGGCTACTTCCGCCGCGCCATCGCCGAATCCGCCCAGGCCCAGCAGCGGGCCATCGAGGAGGGGGAGATCAAGATCGTCGGCGTCACCGATTTCATTGAAGAAGGACCGCCCGACATCGAGATCCTCAAGATTGGTCCGGAGACGGAGCGGGTGCAGGTGGAGCGTCTCAAGCGGCTCAAAGCCTCCCGCGACGCCGAGCGACACCGTCGGGCGCTGGAACGCATCCAGGCCGACGCCCGCGACGGCGCCAATTTGATGCCCGCTCTCATCGAGGCCGCTCAGGCCGACGCCACCGTCGGCGAGATGATGGACGCCATGAAAACCGTCTTCGGCGTCTATGACGGCGGCCCGGAGTGGTGAAGACGCACAACCGTGCACATCCCCGCCGGTCATCTTCCAGCGGAACGACGGTGCGCACCTGTGATGCCGATCAGCGGGACGATCGCGGGCATTCGTGGATCGTCTCGGCGGTGATGGGTTTGTACACGCTCGCGACGGTGATCAGGTCGTAGGCCTTGGCGCCGCGGACCTGATGCAGTTCAACCGCCTTTCCCGTTTCGAACTGCACCCGTTCGATGGCGTGTTTGTAGTCGGCGTCGCTGGAGACGAGGATGGCCACATCGTAGCGGTCCTTGAAGGCGAGTGTGAGCATGTCGATGGCGAGCATCACGTCGACGCCCTTTTCGACCTGTCCTCCGCCGGGCAACCGTTGAAAACGCCCCGGCTTGAAGGTCAAGTTGGGAATGAACCGCAGGGCGTTGAAGAAACGCTGCTGGGACCGGCAACGCTGTTCTTTGATCTCGTATTCCGGATCGTCACGTCGCGGACGGATGAGCGGTGTGTTGTAGTAGTGGGTGTGAACGTGTTTGCGGCCGGGGCCGGTCAACTTTGCGGCGAGTTTCCCGAAATCCACGTGGACGGGGAGACCGGCGTCTTTGAGGGCATGGTAAAAATTGCTGCCGTCGATGAAGATGCAGACCCGGTCCACCGACGGCGAACATAAAGAAACTGGCGGTTGCGTACAACCGCCAGGGGCTGATACCTGGTCGCTGCCGCGCAGCGCCAGGGGGTGATGCTTGCTGATTCCTCGGCTGTCCCTAGTATATACGAACGAACCTCGAGAAGGGATACCGGTCGAAAGTACGGGAACGATCGGTCAAGCCGGCTCGGAACTTCACGGCCGCCGAACGGGGTCGCCTTGCAAACGTGAAATATCAGCACAAACCTTCTATCTTTGCTTTATTTTGATTGGTTGCCCGGACTCCAATCGTTTGCAAGGCCCGGGAGGAGCATAGACACAGATGGAATCCTATCCCCCGCGCGTGTTGCTGGCCAAGGTCGGGCTGGACGGCCACGACCGCGGCGTCAAGATCCTCGCCCGTTCCTTCCGCGACGCGGGGATCGAGGTGATCTACACCGGCCTGTGGCAGACGTGCGAGGCCACCATGTACGCCGCCCTCCAGGAGGATGTCGACGTCGTCGGCGTCAGCCTGCTTTCCGCCGCCCACATGACCGTCATGCCCGAGATCCTCCGCCTGCGCAGGGAGCTGGGCATCGACTTCGTTCCCGTCGTGCTCGGGGGCATCGTGCCCTTTTCCGACTATCCGGCCCTGAAGGAGATGGGGGTGGCTGCCGTCTTCAACCCCGGCTCGCATGTGGACAAGATCATCGAGACGCTCCGGGAGCTCGCCTCCCGGAAGCCGCCGGCCGACCTCGACGAGTTGAAGGCGGGGTACGCGAAGGGCGATCCGCTGGCGCTGTCCCGGCTCATCACGGCGGTCCAGCGCGGTCAGGCGCTGAACGGGTGGCAGCCGCCGAAGGGCGACGCCCGC
>CAZNQN010000060.1:7495-9361 GCA_964574925.1 uncultured Phycisphaeraceae bacterium
CGCCTGGGGAAGCGGTTGCGGCAGGCGGGCAAGAAGGTGGCCGTCGTCGCCATCGACCCCAGCAGCCCCGTGACCGGCGGCGCCCTGCTGGGCGATCGGCTGCGGATGATGACCGGCGAACCGGACGAGCGTTTCTTCATCCGCAGTCTCTCTTCCGGCGGGTCGTCGGGGGGGCTGGCGCCGCATTGCGAAGACGTCGTCCGCGTTCTCGACGGGTTCGGCTTCGAGTTCATCCTGGTCGAGACGGTCGGCGCCGGGCAGGGTGACGTGGACGTCCGCCGTCTCGCGGATCGCACATTGCTGGTGCTCATGCCGGAAAGCGGCGACGCGATCCAGTTTTCCAAGGCCGGCATCATGGAAATCGCCGACGCCTTCGTCCTCAACAAGTGCGACCTGGCGGGCGCGGACGCCACCGAGGGTCAGCTCCGCGGCGCCGTGGGCGAGAAGCGCCCCCTCTGGCGGGTCAGCGCCGTGCGCGACGAGGGACTCGACGCCGTGGCCGACTGGTTGCTGGGTCTGTGACCGCTTCCGGCGTAGCGCCGCGCGACCGCGGGCTGTGGACCACCCCGGACGGCGTGACACGGTTGTGTCGCTTCCTGGACCGCCTCTCCTTCGGCCCGCCCGTCGCCTGCGTCTACAACCCGCTGGACTACGCGCGGGCGTCCTATCTGCAATACGTGGAGCGCTATGGTTCCGACGGAGCGGAAGTGATCCTGCTGGGGATGAATCCCGGCCCGTGGGGCATGGTCCAGACCGGCATCCCCTTCGGCGAGGTGAACATGGTGCGCGAGTGGCTCGGCATCAAAGCCGCCGTCGACAGACCGAAGCGCGAACATCCCAAACGTCCGGTGCTCGGTTTCGACTGTCCGCGGAGCGAAGTCAGCGGCGCCCGCCTGTGGGGATGGGCGCGGGACCGCTTCGGGACTCCGCGCCGTTTTTTCCGCCGGTTCTTCATCGCCAACTACTGCCCGCTGGCGTTTCTGGAAGCCACCGGCCGGAACCGCACGCCCGACAAACTCCCCGCGTCCGAACGTCAATCGCTGCTGGCGATCTGCGACCGGGCCTTGCGGAGTCTCGTGGACGACCTCAGGCCGCGCTTCGTCGTCGGTGTCGGCGCGTTCGCCGAGTCCTGCGCCCGCCGGGCGCTGAGCGGCATGAGCGTGACCCTCGGGCGGATCCTCCATCCCAGCCCCGCGAATCCCGCCGCGAACCGCGACTGGGCCGCCCAGGCCGAACGGCAGCTTCGATCCCTCGGCATTCGCCTGCCTGCCTGAGCCGTTCGATCGTTCTTTTGACACGGAGCGGCGAGGTTGTAAAAATAGGTCGTCCGGCCCGAAACCGGTGCCGACTGCCGCCATGGGTGAGGCAGGTCTCGGGCGGGGCGGGAAGAGCGGACATGTATCTTCAGATGCTGAAATCCAAGCTTCACCAGGCGTGCGTCACCCACGCGGACGTCTACTACGAGGGGAGCCTGGGCGTCGACGTCGAGTTGATGGAGGCGGTGGGCCTGACGCCCTACGAGAAGATCCTCGTGGCCAACATGAACAACGGCCACCGTCTGGAGACCTACGTCATCGCCGAGCCGTTCGGCTCCCGCCGCATCGTGCTCAACGGCGCCGCCGCCCGCCTCGGGGCCGTGGGCGATCGTGTCATCATCATGGCCTTCGCCTGGGTTCCGGAGGCGCAGGTCCGCGAAGGGCGATACCGCCCGCGTATCGTCCGCCTCGACGAACGCAATGAACCGGTCACGCCCCTGCCGCAAAGACCCTCGTCCGAGGAAATCATCTCGATGCTCGAAGGCTGAAGGCGTCGGTTCGTCCTGCCCGGGCGTCCTGCACGTTTTCATCTTTACGCCGATCGTGAGGC
>CAZNQN010000061.1:0-1291 GCA_964574925.1 uncultured Phycisphaeraceae bacterium
TCCAGAAACAAAAGCAGCGTCAGAAACACGAGCGCGATCCCCATCGCCCCGTTGTCGATCAGCATGGCGATGCGCTTGTCGATGTCCCGGCTGGTGTCCGCCCACACCGACATGCCCAGTCGCTCCGGCAGGGTCGGCTGCCGCTTCGCGACGTAGGCACGCACCGCGCGGGCGATCTGCATGGCGTCCTCCTCGGGCGTCTTGAACACCTGCACCACCACCGCCGGTTTGCCACGGAACCGACCCCGCACCACCTGATCCGAGAACCCCTCCCGCACGGTGGCGATCTCCCCCAGCCGCACCACTCCGCTGCGGTCCTCCAGCACCACCAGGTTCTCGTACTCCCGCGCCGTAAGCCGCTGCCCCCGCACGCGGAGGGTGAACTCCTCCTCCGCCGTGCGGATCACCCCCGCCGGCAGATCGAGACTGCTCTTGGCCACCACCGCCATGATCCGCTCCAGCGACAGGTTGTACGCCAGCAGCGCCGCCTCCGAGACCTCGATGACGATCTCGTCGTCGCGCACCCCGGAAAGGGAGACCTGCGAGATGCCCGGCAGCGCTTCCAGCTCGTCCCGCACCTCCTGCCCGAACCGTTTCAGCGTCCGTTCGGAGGCATCGCCGAAGATGGCCACGTTGATCACCGGCCGGCGGATCACCGTCTCATAGACGACGGGTTTCTCCGCCTCCGGCGGAAACACCGTGATCTTGTCCACCCGGTCCTTGACCTCGTCCATGATCCGTTGCGGATCGTCCACGTCGTCGCGGAGGGAGACCCAGACGGTGCCCACGTTCTCGTTGGCCGACGACGATATCTGCCGAACCCCGCCGATGCCCTGCACCGCCCGCTCCACCGGCGTACAGATCGCCCGCTCCACGTCCTCCGGACTGGCGCCGGGATAGGCCACCTCGATCGCGATATGGTCCAGCGAAAACTCCGGGTAGGACTCCCGCACCATCCCGCGCGTCGCCAGGAACCCGCCGGCCAGCATGCACGCCATCAACAGGTTGGCGAAAACGGGATTGCGAACTCCCCCCGCGATCAGACCGCGGAGCCAGGACATGTCATCCGCCCTCGTCGAAGCGGGACAGCCGGTCCACCGCGAGGACCGGACGAGAGACATTCCGCGGAAGCGGTTCCCGCACGACCGGGGCGCTCCAAGGCCGGTACAGATCGGTCACCCGCGACGGCGCCTCCTCCCGCAGGCGGACCCGCATCCCCTCCACCGGCTTGACCAGCGGCGAGACGACCAGACGGTCGCCCGCGTGAAGCTCGCATCGCGCTTCCCAACCT
>CAZNQN010000061.1:1301-9306 GCA_964574925.1 uncultured Phycisphaeraceae bacterium
CTGGTGGACTACGCGCCTCGCCGCCGCGACCCCCGGCATCCACCAGCACCCGGTCGCCCAGCGAACGCAACAGCGGCACCCGCCGCCGCGCCAGCCGCCCGTAGGCGCCGTCCCCCTCCGGCTCCACCACGTACACCCAGGCGTTGTCGTAGATGGCGTGTCGCGGCACGGTCAGCGCCGCCTCCAGCGGACGAACCGGAAGCTCCGCCCGGCAGTACATCCCGATCGTCAACGTCGGACGGTCTTCCACGCTGCCCGTCTCCACCCGCGCTTCCATGTCCACGTTGCGGATTTCCACCACCAGCCGCGCCGTCCGCGTCACCTCGTCCACCTTCTCGAACCGCGTCACGTGTCCCCGCCAGGAGAACGACTCCCCCCGCAGGGACCAGCGGACGGTGACCTCCGGACCGACCTCGTCCGGATCGCGCCGCTCCAGCGCCTGCGGACGGATGGCGTCGTCGAGCCAGCGCAGCTCCCGCGGATCGATCCCCACCGGCAGCTCGAACGCCGACATGTCCGTCAGCGTGGCGATGGAGAAATGCGCCGTGACCACCTGCGACTTGTACGCCGACACCACCTCCACCCGCGCATCGAAAGGACAGTAGATCTTGGTGTTTTCCAGATCGTGCTCGGCCTGCTTGAGCCGCGAGCGCGCCGCCTCCAGTTGCGCCTCCGTCTCCATCTTCACGTGCGGCAGCACGGACCGCCGGTTGCGCAGCTCGATCAGCGCGTCCTTCTGTCGAAGGTACTTCTGATAGACCATGTCCACGTCGCGCCGCGTGCCGACGTGGTCCCGCTCGTAGAGCTGCTTGGACGTCTCGTAGTCCTTCTCCTCGATCGCCAGCATCTTCTCCGCGTTGGCGATCCGCACGTCGAGATTGGCCATCTCCTGCTCGGTCCGCTCCAGCGCCGCCTCCAGCCGGCGGACCTCCGCCTCGGCCTGCGCCTTGCGCGCTTCATAAATCGTCGGGTCGATCTCGAACAGCAGCTCTCCCTTCGGGATCACCCGACCCGTCGCAAGCTCCTGATGCACCCGCACGAGCTGACCGCTCACCTGCGGCACGATGTTGATCTGATGCTTGGGGCGGACCGTTCCGTATCCCACCACGGGGGGAAGTTCGGCGGACGTGTGCACCACCTCGGTGGCGACGTCCGGCACGCGGGCGAAGGCGCTGCGCGTCGGCGGCGCCGGCTTGGTCTCGATCAAGACCAGCGCCCCCACCGCCCCGCCCACCAGGGCCGAGTAGGGCAATCCCCATCCGATCAGTTTGCGCAGGATGTCCGGCATCTACGCCCGGTCACCGTTTCCGCTCCGCATCCCCAAACCGCTGCGCCGCGCCGGCGGGTGACGATCGGGAATCGTAAGCGGGTGTGTGATGTTCGCTGTCGGTCGGTCCGGCAGGGGACGGATGACCGCCTTCCGTCCCATACCCCGCCCGGTTCATTTCAAGCCGTGTATTGTCCGTCCGAAAACGACCGCTGTCAACGCAGTCATCCGATCCGGCGTCGCCCACCAAACGCCGCACCTCCAACCCTACGCCCCTCGACACCGACCGGATCGCCCGTCCCCCAGCCTTCCTCTGACTATCGGACGATCCGCCTCCTCTGATTCCTCCCGCCCCCGTACGGGTTTAAGTGAAAATGCAATAATGACGCAATCGTCGAACTCGCCCCGCTTCCTGCTTTCGCAACCCGTACAAGCCGGTACAATGCTTCTCTCGTTCGAGGCGACCCAAGCGGAAAGGCTGCGGGGTCGGCACGGGGCAAGGCGCGGTGCCCGATCGTTTCCATCGCTCGGCACGGCCCCTTTTCGGATGCCTGAGCGCGTTCGTTTCAGGCACAGTCGCATTGGCGACACGGACAGGATGACCGGAAGCACGATCGTTTCGGAACCCGGCGCGAGGCGCTCCACGGAACCCCTTCTCCCCTCGGAGGCGAAGGAAGACGGTCGCCTCCGTCATGTGAGCGCCGGAAACTGGTTGGCGTCCCTCTCGCCCGCCAAACGGGCCGTCATCCGCGACCTGCACGAACTGACCCCGGCCTGGAACCTCGTCTGTCTGCTCTACCCCCTGATCTGGGCGATCGGGATCGTCGCGGTGACGCTCTGGCCGTACTGGCCGGTCCGGCTGGTCGGGTACGTCGTCATGGGCATCGCCATCCACGCCATGGCCGTGCTCACCCACGAAGCCAGCCACCTGAGCCTCTTCCGCAACCGCCGCTGGGACCGTCTGGTCGGTTTTCTGATGGGCGTTCCGGTGCTGGTTTCCTACACGGCCTACAAGGTCCTGCACGCCGACCATCACCGTTACACGCGGGAAGCGGGCGATCCGGACGAATTCCTCAACGTCACCCGTCACCGCCTCCTCGCCTCGCTGCTCTTTTATTCCTGGATGGTGATCGGGACGCCGATCTATCTCATCCACGTGGCCGTCACCGGATGGGTCCGCGGCAAACGGCGCGACCGGATCGACATCCTCACCGAGTACGCCGCGCTGGCCCTCATCGTCGCGGGCGTCGTTTGGCTCCTGCAGCATTACGACCGTTTCGATCTGCTCGTGCACGGGTGGGCGCTGCCGATGATCGTGGCCATGGTCTTCGGCAACTTCCGAAGCTGGGCGGAGCACGCCATGACCCTTCCGGGCGATCCCTTCACGCGGACGCGGACGGTCACCAGCAACCGGATCGTCTCCTTCTTGATGTGCAACCTGAACTATCACCTGGAACATCACCTGTGCCCGGGCATTCCGTGGTACAACCTGCAAAAGCTTCACGCGCTGTTGCAACCGGAGTACCGTCGGGCGGGATCGTTCATCTACCGGTCCTACTGGCGGTTCCTGTGGGACGCCCTGCGGACGGGCGTGCACGGAATCGCCCGCGCCCCGCTGATGATGATGGGATAGCGGGCGCCGCCCGGCAGGCAAACCGAATCGGATACGTCGTCACGCAAGATGGCCCGCATCCTCTACGCCGCTTCGGGAGACGGTTACGGTCACGCCACCCGCGCGCACGCCGTCGCCGACGAACTGATCCGCCGCGGGCACGACATGATGTTCCTCACGAGCCACAAGACGCTCCGTTACCTGGAGCCGATCTTTCCCCGCCGGGTGCACGACGTCTTCGGCCTGCTCACCGTCTACGAAGACGGGGCGGCCCATATCCGCAAGACGCTGCTGCACAACCTGCGGCGGGCGCCCCGTCGCCTCGGACCGTCCAACGCGCGGGTCCGCCGTCTGTTCCGCACGTTCCGACCCGATCTGCTCGTCACCGACTTCGAGCCGTTCTCCGCCTTCTGGGCGAGGGTGCTGGGCGTCCCCTTCGTGAGCCTGGACAATCAGCACCTGCTGACCCATTGCGTGCTCGATCCGGTACCCGGGGCGGTCTGGGACCGCCTCAACGCCTATCTGACCATCCGCCTCTACTACGGCGGGGCACAGCGCTACCTGGTCACCACCTTCATCGACGCACCCGTCCGCTACCACCCGACGACCTTGATTCCGCCCATCCTCCGCCCGCAGCTCCATCGGCGCACGCCGACCTCGGGCGATTATCTGCTCGTCTACAAAGGGGCGAGCGGTCTACATCCCGAACTGGAAGAAACCCTTCGCCGGTTGGACCGGATGGAGATCCGCGCCTACGGGTTCCCGCGCACAGGACGCCAAGGACACGTCACTTACAAAGCCATCGACCGGGAAGCGTTTCTCGACGATCTGGCCGGTTGCGCCGGCGTGATCGCCACCGCCGGGCACAGCCTCGTCTGCGAGTGCATCCACCTGGAAAAACCCATGCTGCTGACGCCGATCCGCAAGCAGTACGAACAGATGATCAACGCCCATTACGTGCAGAAGCTGGGCTACGGGCGCGCGATACCGCGACTGACGCCGGAGGAGGTGGACCGTTTCCTCGACGAGCTGCCGCGATACCGCAGCGCGATGGCCGGGCTGCGCTTCTCCGGTGCCGCCCGGGCCGCGGACGTGATCGAGGCGGAACTGCGCGGATCCTCGACGCGAAGGACGCCCATTCCGCCCGACCCCTCGCAGGCCCGCTCGGCGCCTTCGCCGCCGGCTTTCCCCCACACTGGAGAACGCGATGAATCGATTCGTCTCGCATCTGGAGTCGGCTCTTGACGGAACCGTCCTGCCCGCCGACCGCGTGCAGACGATGCACAAAGACCGGCCGCTCTGGGTCCGCTACGACCTGGACGCGATCGGGCGGGCCGTCTCCCCGGAAACCCTCGCCGCCCGCGAACCCACGATGTGGCGCTATCGGGAACTGCTGCCGCTCCCGTTCGACGAACCGCCCGTCACGCTGGGCGAGGGGTTCAGCCCGCTGCTGCCCGCCCCGCGCCTGGGCGAAGCGCTGGGCCTGAAGGACCTGTGGATCAAGGACGAATCGCAACTTCCCACCGGCTCGTTCAAGTGCCGCGGACTGGGCATGGCGGTGTCGATGGCGCGGCACTTCGACCTCAAACGGCTCGCGCTGCCCACCGCCGGCAACGCGGGCGGAGCGCTGGCCGCCTATGCCGCCCGCGCCGGCATGGAAGCCTTCGTCTTCATGCCCCACGACACGCCCGTCATCAACCAGATGGAATGCGCCGCCGCCGGGGCGAAGGTCTTCCGCGTCAAGGGATTGATCCCCGACTGCGCCGCCATCGTCCGCGGCGGCATCGATCGGATGGAATGGTTCGACTGCTCCACCCTCAAGGAGCCGTACCGCCTGGAAGGCAAGAAGACGATGGGCCTGGAACTGGCCGAGCAGTTCGGATGGAAACTCCCCGACGTGATCCTCTATCCCACCGGCGGCGGGACGGGGCTGATCGGCATGTGGAAGGCGTTCCGGGAACTGCGGGCGCTGGGCTGGCTGCGATCCGAAAACATGCCCCGCATGGTCGCCGTCCAGAGCGACGGCTGCGCGCCCATCCCGCGGGCGTTCGAACGCGGGGAACGGTTCGCCGCCTTCTGGGACGACGCCCGCACCTGCGCCAGCGGGCTGCGCGTCCCCTCGGCCGTGGGGGACTTCCTCATCCTCGACGCCGTGCGGGAAAGCGGCGGCTGCGCCGTCGCCGTCCCCGAACAGCGGATCCTCGAGACCGCTCGAAACGCCGCCCGCCTCGAAGGCGTCCCGCTCTGTCCGGAGGCGGCCACCGGCGTGCTGGCCATCGAGCGGATGCTCGCCGACGGACGGTTGCGACCCGACGAACGGGTGGTGCTGTTCAACACCGGATCGGCCAATAAATACGTCGAGGCCTTCACCCCGGACCTTCCCCTCATCGAACATCCGAAAAGCGTCTCCTACGACGCTCTCGCCTGATAAAAACGGCGCGTCCGACGCACGACCTTACGCACGCAAGCGGCGCTTTCCCATAACCCGTTCGCCTATCGGGCGTGGTCGATCGTCTTGCCGACGTTGTCCGCGGGCGGTCTTTGCCCTTGTGTGCAGCCGCGGAAACGTTCGTCCGATGGATGCGCGGCCAGGTGGCACGACGAAACGAAGGCGTTCGAGGAGACCGAAGAAATGTCGCGCATGATTCTGCGAATTGTTCTGTGCACGGTGGTGATTCTTTTTGTCCATACGGTTGTGACCGGTTGCGGCTTCGCGGCGTCGCTCCCAGACACGGTGACCGTCACGTTGCCGGACGGCAGCACCGCCGAGGTCGACCAGGGCGCTGGCGTCCCGTCGCTGGCCAACACCACGTGGGACTTCTTCAACACCGGTCAGGCCGGTCAGAATCTCGCCTTCGTCCGCATCCATTTCGATGAGAACGGCGCGCTGTCCTCGTTCGAGAACAACACCATCGCGCAGGAAATCTTCGGCTCCACCATCCGTTTCGACGGACAGCGGCATGACACCACGCAGAAAGGCATCGCCTATGAGGCCTCCACCTTCGGAGCGGAAACCTCCGACGGTAGCGGTTTCGCGTTCGAAGGGCGGATGTTCGCGTTCGTGGCGGGCATCAAGGCCGGCGAAGCCTCCGCCAGTGCGCAGGGCGTCTTCGACGCCGCCGACCCCAACCTCATGACCGGCACGTTCACCTTCTCGACCGAGGTGACGCTCATCAACATCCCGGAGGCGAACATCTCCGATTCGTTCGCCTTCCTCGCCCGCCGCGTGCAATAAGGAGGCGTCCGAAGCGCCGTTGGCAGATCCGAACCGCAGAGGTTGAACAGAACCCCGACCGCCACAACTGAGCCGCGGGCTTAACGCCCGCGCGATCCCACCGTTTTCGAACGACTCTGCGACCGTTCGATGCATGGGCGACCACCAATACAGCACCGCACCCGCCACAACAGAGCCGCGACCGTGAGGGAGCGGTACCGACCGCGCCGCGACCGTTTTACAGTACCGCGACCGCGTAACTGAGCCGCGGGCTTCAGCCCGCGCGATCCAACCGTCTTCGACCGATCCCACGCCCGTCGAGCAGAGCCGCGACCGCCCGCCTGTGGGTCTGTGCACGCAGACAGCTGAGGGCGGTCCATGCGCGGCCCCTGCTTTGCCCCCGAATCTCCGCTGCCTCACGACGCGAGTTGTGAAACCGATCCCGACCGGGTTCATGCCCCGGAGGCAAGCCCCTTCACCGCCCGGATGAGCTGCTCCGCGGCGGTTTCGATATCGTGTTCCATCGTGAACCGCCCCAGGCTCAGGCGGATCGCGCCGAAGGCGATCTCCTCGGGGACGTTCATGGCCTCCAGCACCGCCGACCGCTTCCGCACCGCTGCGTGACAGGCGGCCCCGGTGCTGGCGCACAGCTCGGGGCATCGCGCCAGCACTTCCGCCCCGATACAACCGCGAAAACCGATCGCCAGCGTGTTCGGCAACCGTTCTACGGGGTGTCCCAGGGGTACGGCCCGGTCCCCCAGCGCCTCGACCAGCCGACCCTGCAACCGATCGCGCAGGTCGCGAATGCGCCCGTGATCGTCCGTTCGTTGCCTCGCCAGTTCGGCGGCCTTGCCCAGTCCGACCACGGCCGGAACCGCCTCCGTCCCCGCCCGCCGACCTTGTTCATGCCCGGCCCCGTGCAGCAACGGCTCGATCTCGATCCCCTTGCGAATGTACAGCGCCCCGACACCCAGCGGCGCATACATCTTGTGCCCCGCCAGCGAAAGGAAATCCACGCCCAGCGCGTCGACCCTCGTCTGAATCTTTCCGCATGCCTGCGCCGCGTCCGTATGCACCCACACGCCGCGATCCCGCGCAACACGGGCGATCTCCGCGATCGGCTCGATCGTCCCCACCTCGTTGTTGGCCAGCATCACGGAAACGAGGATCGTGTCCGGACGAATCGCCCGCCCCACCGCCTCCGGATCGACGCGACCCGTCCCGTCCACCGGCACCACCGTCAGTTCGAACCCGCGCTCGGCGAGATACCGGCAGGGGTTCATGACGGCCGGGTGTTCCACCGCCGACGTGATGACGTGTCCGCCCCGGTCGCGGAAGCGGTCGGCCACCCCCTTGATCACGTGATTGTTGGACTCCGTTCCACTGGCGGTGAAGACGATCTCCTGCGGCGAGGCGCCGAGCAGATCGGCCACCTGCCCGCGTGCCCGTTCGACGGCCTCCCGCAGCGGCCGACCGGCCACATGGACACTCGACGGATTGCCGAACCGATCCGAAAGAAACGGCAGCATCGCTTCCCGCACGGCCGGGTCCACCGGCGTCGAAGCGTTGTAATCGAGATAGATCATCGGCGAATCTCCCTTCCCTCCGGCAATCGGCAGGATCGTATACGAACGTACCGGAAACACGCCTGCCCGAAAAGCGGCAATCCCCAAAAAAAGCGGCTCGCGGCGTTCCATACGTCGTTTGGGCATCTCCTCTCAACGACCGCGATCGTGAAACGCTGCCGCCACCGCTTAACAGAGCTGCGACCGTGAGGGATCGGTACCGACCGCGCCGCGACCGTTTTACAGTACTGCGACCGCGTAACTGAGCCGCGGGCTTCAGCCCGCGCGATCCCGCCGCCTTCGACCGATCTCACACCCGGGGAACAACTCTGCGACCGTCCAACCAA
>CAZNQN010000062.1:0-9251 GCA_964574925.1 uncultured Phycisphaeraceae bacterium
ACGGGAGCGCCCTGTGGGCGCGGAGCGACTCACCGGGCGGCGGATTGGGCATCGCCGTCGGCCCTGCCGGCACAACCTATGTCACCAGCCTGTTCACGGGAACGGCGACCTTCGATACCCTCACGTTGAGCAGCGCGGGTGGCAGCGACGTCTTCGTGGTCCAGTACGGTTCCAGCGGCGAAGTTCTCCACGCATTCTCATACGGAGGCTCGGATGCGGACAGGGGAGTGGAGATCGCGGTCGATGGCGGCGGCAACGTCTATGTAACGGGGCAATATACGGCGCCGGCCACCTTCGGCAATGTCACATTGACGGACGGTAACGCCTTCCTGGCGAAAATCGGCGTGATCAACGTCCCCGCAATCTCCGGGCGCGGTCTGGTGATGGCTTCCCTGCTTCTGCTTCTCGGCGTGACCTGTCTGCTGCGCACGCGATGGTGGAGGAGCGCGGCGGGAGCGGCGCCGAACGGTTGACGAAGGCGTCCCCTTCTGCGCTTGGCACGCATTGTGCGGCCGCGGTCTACTCGCCCCATGGGAGACCGGACCGCGAAGGACACCTTCGCATGCTCTATGGGTGTCGACGCACCCTCGACGAGGTCAGCGCGACAGGCCCTTTTGGCTCAAGAATACATTATAGCAGTTTCCACACTCCGTCGATGATCAGCACCTTGGCCCCGGCGACGGTGAGCGCCGCCCGGTAGGCGATGCGGAAACCGCGTTCGGAGACGCCGCGCAGCGCCCGCTTGCCCAGCAGCGTGCCCGGCACCACCATCACGATCAGCAGAAGCGCCAGCGGGCCGAGCCGGCTGATATCCAGGTGCCGGATCCACAGAAAGGCCGGAATCTTCAGGATGTGCGTCGCCAACTGGCAGGTCGCCTTGGTGGCGATGAGGCGTTCCTTCACGAACCCCCGGCGGGCGAAGAGCGGCGCGATCAGCGGTCCGACGGCGCCGACGGTCAGGGCGGCCGTCCCTGCCGCCAGTCCCATCAACGGAAAGTCCCACCAGTGCCCTTGCTTCGGATCGTTCCCCGCCGATCGTCTGGGCAGATAGGTGGCGGTGAGGATGAACACGCCCATGAGCGTCTTGAGGTACGGCTCGCTTTCCTGCGGCTCTCCCAGGCTCCACAGCAGCAGGATGCCCAGCGTCGCTCCCGGGACCAGACCGACGACGAACCGTCCGAATGCTCCCCGGTCGAGATATTTGAGAAACGCCAGCACACGTGTGCCGTTGGAGAAGATCTGCGTGGCGGCGTGGGTGGGGATGGCTTCTGCGTGGGACAGGAAACACATGATCGTCGCCAGCAGCAGGATCCCGCCGCCCATCCCCAGGATGGCCGACAGCATCGACGTCAGCAGCGCCGCCACCGCCAGCAGGACGTAGACCCACGCGCTCATCTCGCCGGCCCTTCCAGCACGATCCACTCCACGCGGTCGAACTCACAGGTCACGGCCGCGATGTGCCCTTCATGGATGAAATGTTCCACGCGATGTTCTTTGCCGGCGTAGACGACCCGAACATGTCGCTCGTCCTCCACCTCGACCAGTCGGCAGGTCAGCAATTCGCCGATGCCTTTCCCGTGGGCCTTGAGGGTCGCTTCCTTGGCCGTCCACAGGCGGAAGAACGACTCCCACGACCGATTGCCCAACAGCGCCCACTCCGCATCGTGGGCCAGGTGATCGTGGAGGCGGTGGGTCCGGGGACGAACGTGTTCGACGTCGATGCCGACGGGCCGATCCGCCACCACGGCTGCCGCCCACGCCGGTTTGTGGGAGATCGACCAGTGAAAGCCGCGGTTGGGCAGGGGGATGCCGTGTTCGTCCTGTTCCCAGCCGGCGTCCGGCGCGCCGCACCGTCGGGCGGATTCGCGGAGGGCGGTCCGGGCCGTCTCCCGCTGCCGGCGGACCTGTTCGGGGGATCGGGTCCGGTCCGAAGCCGGCACGGGCATCAGCACGGCACGGAGGATCACGGCTGTTCCGTGGGCCAGACGCCCTCCACCGTGTGGCGGACGACCTCCGCATCGAAGTAGTTGATGCTCATGCCGGCGTCGACCACGATGCCCTGGGCGTTGATCCCGCTGGAGCGCTCGGAGAGGAGAAAGGCGGCCACGTCCGCCACCTCGTCCGTCGCCAGCGCCCGTTTGCGGGGGATGACCCGTTCCGCGAAGAGGTAATGATCGAGGTATCCGGGGATGCCGGCCGAGGCGCTCGTCTTGAGCAGCCCGGCGCAGACGGCGTTGAAGCGCACCTCGGAGAAGCGGCTGAAGGACTTGGCCAGAAACGCCACCGACGAATCGAGCGCCGCCTTGGCCGGGGCCATGTACCCGTACGCTTCCACCGCCATCCGCGTGGTGGAGATGGAAATCGTGACCACGCTCGCCCGCGGATCGAGCATCTCCTTGAAGGCGTTGGCGATGGCGATCAATGAATAGCAACTGATGGAGACGCACTGGAGAAACGCCGCCCGCGAGACTTCATGGAACACGCCGGAGAAGGACTCGTAATCCGCGAACGCCACCGAGTGGACGATGCCGTGCAGTCGCGGGTACCGCTCGGCCACCGAGGACGCCAGCGAACGGATCGCATCATCATCCTCCACATCGCAGACGTAGACGTCCGAGCCGCTGAGCAACTGGCTGACGCTCTGCCGTCGCTCTTCCGAACGGACGCTGTAGACCACGATCGCCCCTTCCTCCTCCAGGAGGCGCCCGATGCGGTAGGCGACGCTGCGCTTGTTGGCCACCCCGAACACCAGGAACGTCTTGCCGGAAAGGTCGAGAAAACTCACGCGTCGTCCTCCGCGTCGTGGGCGATCATGCAGACGAACGTCACGCGCACCACCGGTCGATCCGCCACCGTCGCCCGCGCGGTCATCTCATACGCCCCGTCCAGTTCGTCATCCAGTTCGACGGTGATGTCGAGGGATTCGCCCGGCCGGACCGGACGCTTGAACCGCGCGTCGCGGATCCGCGTCAGCACCGGCACCCCCTTCGACGGATCGTACCCGCCGAGGCGGTGGGCGAGAAGGATGGCCCCGCTCTGGAAACAGGCCTCGCAGATCAGCACGCCGGGCATGATCGGATGGTGCGGATAGTGCCCGCGGAAGAAATCCGATTCCGGGTCCACGTGCAGCCGGGTGACGATGCGCCGTTCTTGCACCTCGACCACGTCGTCGACGAACAGAAACGGCGGACGATGGGGCAGGACGGACACGTCGACACCGGCGTTCATGATAGCACCCGATCCACTTCCGCCGGTCGGGCCGGCGGCGCCTCGACCGCAGGCGAGGGCGGCGAGCGATCACCCTCCGCGCAGAGGAAGCCGTCCACCTCGTTGGCCACGATCACGCCGTAATTGATCGCTCCCAGCCACCCGGACATGATGATGCCCACCGACCCGGCGTGGAAGAGCCCGGGGATCTGTTTGGGCAGCTCCATGCTGACTTTCAGCCCCTCGAACTTCGTTCCGAACGTCGCCCCGCACAGGTGGCGCGTGTAGTGGTGGAAGGTGCGCGGCGTCGACGCCTCCACGTGGTCGATCTTGCGGCGGATGTCGGGGATGTATGTCTCCAGCGCGTCGAGCGTGGTCTCGATCAGCCGGCGCTTCTCCCGCTGATACTCCTCGTCCGACAAGTGCGCCCAGTCGTCCCAGTTGGCGTTGGTCGAGGAGACGATCGCGTAGCGGTCCGAGCCGGGGCGGATGTCGGGATAGTACATCGAGAACGTCCGCGACGTGACCTCCTTGGCGCAGATGGCCCGGTAGTCGAACTCCGGGTACACCGAGGTGAACAGCAGGTCGCCGATGTTCTCCAGCGTCTCGCCGCGGCGGATGCCGATGTAGACCTGGCAACTGCTGTTGTTGAGGCGGACGGCTTTCGCCTCCTCCACGAAGGTCGGCTGAAAGTGCTCACAGCCGACCATCCGCTCGATCGTCGTCTTGAGGTTGGCGTTGGAGAGCACCGCGCCGGCGCGGAGGGTCCGCCCGTTGGCCACCACCCCCCGCACCCGCCCGCCGCGCACGAGGATCCGCTCGACCATCACCTGCTTGCGCAGGTCCACGCCGTTGCGCTGCATCTCCCGTTTCATCAGGCGGATGAGCTTGTCCGTGCCGCCGCGGAAGATGAACACGCCCTTGCTCATGAAGTTCGAGAAGACGATGCCGTAGGTGATCGCCGGATCGTCCAGCGACGAGCCGTTGGCATAGGTGATCGGCTCCATCAACAAGCGGACGACGTCCTTGCGGCCGGGGAAGAACTGCTCGAACAGCTCCCGTGTGGTCATCGTCTGGTCGTCGTAGAAATCCATCTTGCGAACGGTCTCGAAGAACCGCTCGACCGTTTCGCGGGGGACGCCGAAGCGTTCGGTGAGCAGGCGGGTGAAATCCTCGCGGTCGAAGGTCGTCTCCAGGGAGAACTGCGGATTGTCGAAGCGGATCCGCTTGAGCTGGACGATGGAGTCGGCGATCTCCTTCGTCCAGTACTTGCGGCAGCTCTTGATCATCCCCACCGGGAAGCCGTGGAGGGAGATGTCGAAGATGTGTCCGCCCTTGCGATGGAACCAGGTGGCCATCCCGCCGAAGTTGTAGTGCTGTTCGAGCAGCAGGACGGTTCGACCGCTGCGCGCCAGGCGGTTGGCCGCCGTCATGCCGGCCAGTCCCGACCCGATGACGATCACATCGTAATAGTCTCGAACGCCGTGCAGGCGATCCCGCGCCATGATCCGCCCTTCTTCTTTCCTATCCCTCCGAAAGCACGTGAAGGTTGGCGATGGTGATGCCGCTCAACATGGCCCCGATGATACCCAAAAACCCCTGATCCGTCCCGCAGAGGAAGAGATTGGCGATGTCCGTCCGCCCGTCGCGCCGTTTGCGGGGGGCGCCGTAGACCGCCCCGTGCAGGTGTCCCGTGTAGCGTTCGATCGTCCGCGGCGTGAACGTATCGCTGAACACGACGTGCTTCCGCAGCGCCGGCATGTACGCCTCCCCCCGCCGGATCGCCTCCTCCAATACCCGTTCCTTCGCGTGTCGATAGGCCGCCTCGTCCAGCGCCTTCCAGCGGAGCGGGTCCGCGAGCAGCGTCACCCGGAACCATCCCTCCGGAATCGTTTCATGTCCGATGTAATTCGTGGGGCAACACACCACCCCGCTGCGCGCGTCGATCAGATCGTCCGGTACCGCATAGGTGAAACGATCGGCGTCGTTGAAGAAGACGATCGTCGCCTCGTGGCCCAGCTCGTCCGGTCGGCGATCCAGCACCAGAATCGATTCCACGAACGAAATCCGCCCCATCTCCTCCGGTGCCGGGTTCCACGATCGGTCCGAGCACAACCGCATCGTTTCGTGATACCCCGCCGAGGAAAGGACCACGTCGGCCGTGATCGTGTCGCCGTCGTCCAGTTCCAGGGCTTGTACGCGGCCGTCGTTCACGATGATGCGGCGCACGCCGCAGCGCATGCGGATCTTGCCGCCGCAGGCGCGATAGCGGCGCACCAGCGTCTTGATGATCCGCCGCACGCCTTCGACCGGCCGGGCGAACCCCTCCAGAAAAATGCTCTTGAACAGCGTGGCGAAGTGCGACACGTCCATGTCGTGTTCGGTGGTGCTGCCGTAATACATCAGCGGACACAGCAGCATGTCGATCAGCGACGGATCACGGAGGAACTCCGTCAGCGCCGCCCGCGCGGAACGCTCCGATGCATCCAGGCGGGTGTCGTCGTAGTCGCGGAGGAACGCGACGAGTCGCCGGAACCCGTCCGCTTCCTTCGGAAATGTTTCCGCCACGCTGTCGAGCAGCGAGGACGCGTCGTTGGTCCACCGCAACCGCCGTCCGGGGAAACGAACCTCGGTAAACCGTTGCGGCTTGAGATCGAAGTCTTCCCACCGCAGGCGCAGTTGCCGCAGGAGTTTGTTGAGCGGAGCGGACCGATCCTTCGGGTCGGCGAAGTTGGTCACCGCGTGCAACCCGACGTCGAAGGCCCGCTTGCCCAGCGTGTAGTACGAATTGAGCCCTCCGAAGGCGTAATGTTTTTCGACGATCAGGACGCGCCGGTCGAAATGGGCGAGGCGGATGCCCGCCGCCAGGCCGGACATCCCGGCCCCGATGATGACCACATCATGGTGCATGGCGTCCGCCCGAATCCCGCCGTCGTCCCATCGGCCCGCCGGAATACACGGACCGTCCGGCCAGAACGCTCCGTCCCTTGCCTTCGTGTCTGGGAGATCGGCCGCGCCCGCAGCCCAGAGCGATGCGCCGGCGAGCGGGGAGAGGTCGGAGGGATTGCTAGCCGGCGGTCACGGCCTGGAGCCGGGGCATCAGATACGCGACGCAACCGTCCAGCGTCGCCAGTTGCGGATAGTCCTCCTTGGGGACCTCCACCTTGTAGCGTTTGCGCAGCTCCATCACGATGTCCAGAAAGTCCATCGAATCCAGATCGAGCTGGTCGCGCAGACGGACGTCCGGTTTCAGGTTGGACAAATCGGCGTCCGGCGCCACCGTGGCCACGATGTCCAGAATGATCCGCTCGACCTGTTCTCTTCCCATGCCGCCCTCGACTCTTTCCATCGACTGCCTGTCAACTATCGATTCACCGCGCCGGGACCCTCGTACCGCCGCACCACCACGGCCGAGTTGATCCCCAGCATCCCGAACGAGTTGTTCAGGATGTGTCGAACCGTCCCGATCTCCCGCGGACGACCCGCCACCAGGTTCCGCATCTCGCATTCCGGGTCCGGATCGTCCAGATTGATCGTCGGATGCACCATCCCGTCGGACATCGCGGGGAGATTGCCGGCCAGCTCCAGCGCCCCGGCCGCCCCCATCGCATGCCCGATGAAACTCTTCGTATTGTTCACATACACGCCGTCGCACCCGGCGAAGACCTCCCGGATGGCGGCGGCTTCCCGCTGATCGCCCAGTTCCGTGGCCGTCGCGTGCGTGCTGACGATCTGCACCTCTTCCGGGCCGATCTCCGCCCGCGCCAGCGCTTCCCGCATGCACGCCGCCACCCGCGCCGTGTCGGGGGCGACGGGGTCGGTTCCGTCGGAGTTTAGCCCGTACCCCACGATCTCCGCAACGATGGGCGCTTCGCGCCGCAGGGCGTCCGTCAGCCGCTCCAGTACGAACAGGCACCCCCCCTCCGCCACCACGATGCCGTTGCGGGCGCGGTCGAAGGGACGGCACGCCCGCGCCGGATCCTCGTGCCATGCCAGGGCGTTCTGGCTGGCGAAGCTGGCGAAGATCCCGAAGGAGTGGATCGCCTCCGACACCCCGCCCGCCAGCGCCACGTCCACCTCGCCCAGGCGGAGCATCTGCACGCCCTGGATCAGACCGGCGTTTCCCGCGGCGCACGCCGCCCCGATCGTGTAGTGCGGACCGGTCAGCTCCAGAGACACCGTCACCTCCCCCGCCGGGTTGTTCGCCACCGTCCGGGGGTTGTGATGGTGCGACCAGTACCGCGTGTCATAGTCGTATTGGCGGATGACGTCAATCTCGTTCTCCGTCTCCACCGTCCCATGCTCGGTGATGCCGATGTACGTCCCCACCCGCGAGCGGTCCAGCCTGTCCCCGTACAGACCGGAAGCCTTGAGAGCCTCGTGGGCGCAGTAGATGCCGATCGCACCCGCCCGCGTGCCGCGGCGGCGCTCCTTGCGGCTTTGATACTTCTGCTCGTCGAACCCGCAGACGCCGGCCAGCACCGTGCCCATGAAGCGGGTTTCCATCGTCCGAACCCCCGATCGACCTTCCAGCAGGCTGCGGCGGAAGGCGGGCAGGTCGTCGCCGTTGGGAGCGGTCAGGCCGATGCCGGTGATGACGATGCGTTCGTCGGGAGACATCCGTATGCTGCGGTCCTGTGTATTCTTCCCGTTCCGCGTCGATTCCATCCGCGGATGAGCGAAGGAAACGGGAATCGTAGCAGATTTTCGGCCTTTGGGAACGTGCCGGCGTGTGAGATTCCTCGCTCACGATCCCCCCACGTTTTCCTACCAATCGAGGGCGAACCCCAAGGCTGGGCTCAGAACGTGCGCGGAGGCGTCCCTTCCTGAAGCGTTTCTCGAAACTTCGGTCCGGGGTTTCCCGACGGGATGCAGGCGGCGTCCCGTTGGTTCGCGCAGGCTGAAGCCTGCGGCTCGGGGCGCACAACAAAAAGACCCTCTAGGATCCGCCGAAGCGGGATCTTCCGAACAGGCGGCCGGGCGTTTCCCTGACCGGCTCCGATGAAGCGTTCCGCATCCCGTTGGCGGGATCGGCGGCGGGCGGGAGGCGTAGGTGTTGTTCCTTGGTCGATCAGCCTCTGGAATCGTCGGAATCGTCTCGATCAGCCTCGGAATACGCCGGCTGCCTCCGGCGTCGCTTCCGGCTCCTTCAGCCAGCGGACCAGGCGCTCCATGCCGTCCTCAGGCGTGACGATGGGCCGGTAGGAGAAATCCCGCTTTGCAGCCTTGATGTTAAAATAGTGAGACTTGGAAAGCTGGGATGCCACGAACCGCGTCATGGGCGGCTCGCGTTGCGGGAGGAAAAGCCCGTGGAGGGTTTCCAGCACGGCCCCGGCGGCGTAGGCGGCGCGGTAGGAAACCCTGCGCCTCACGGGAGGGATTCCGAGTCGGTGAAGCAGGTCGTTGATCCAGTCCCATAGGAGAACGGGGGCACCGTCGCTGATGAAGTAGGCCTTTCCGGCGCAGGGGCTTCCCGGGGCGAGCCGGTCGGCGGCCAGCAGGTGGGCCTCGACGGCGTTGTCGATATACGTCAGGTCCACCCGATTCGTGCCCTTGCCGACCTGTTTCAGCTTGCCGCGGCGGGCGCGTTCGATCACCCGGGGGATCAGGTGGGGGTCGCCGGGCCCCCAGATCAGATGGGGGCGAAGAGCGATGGTGGCGAGCGATTCCCCGTCGGCGCAGAGCACGAGCCGCTCCGCCTCCGCCTTGCTTTCCGGATACGGAGCGAGGAAGCGCCGGGGGGAAGGCTGGGATTCGTCCACGCCGCACAGGTCGTCGCGTCCGAAGACCACGCTGGGCGAGCTGGTAAAGACCAGTCGCGGCACGCCTTCCTTCCGGCACGCCGCCAGGATGTTCTTCGTGCCGCCGACGTTGATCGACTGGAAGTCGCGACGGCGACCCCACACACCGGTCAGGGCGGCGGCGTGGAATACGACGTCCGCGCCGCGCACCGCCCGGATGACGGCGGCGGGATCGCGGACGTCGCCGCGGAGGCAGCGGACGCCGAGTCGTTCGAGGTGGGGATAGGAGCGTCGTCCCAGGAC
>CAZNQN010000063.1:0-5420 GCA_964574925.1 uncultured Phycisphaeraceae bacterium
GATCAGCACGGAAAGCGGGATCGACGATTTCCGCAGTCCCGGCGGGGTGTGGGATCGCTACAAGCCCGTCTACTACGACGAATTCCTCTCCTCCCGCGAGGCCCGCGTCCGCTACTGGAAGATGCGACTCGAACTGTACGAGACGTTCCGCCGCGCCCGCCCCAACGACGGACACCGGGCGCTGGCGCGTCTGGAGTCGGCCGGTCGCCTGCGGGCGGTCATCACCCAGAACATCGACGGTCTGCACCAACAAGCCGGCAGCCGGCGGGTCATCGAGCTGCACGGCACGGCGCGGGTGGTGGCGTGCATCGCCTGCGGCAAGGAGTGGTCGCCGGAGGAGGTTCATGCCCGGATCGAGGCGGGTGACGAGGCGCCCGACTGCGACGAATGCGGCGCGCCGCTGAAGTCCAAGACGATCTCCTTCGGGCAGGCGATGCCCGAACGGGAAATGGTCGAGGCCGCCGCCCTTTCCAAGGAAGCCGATCTGTATCTGGCCATCGGCTCGTCGCTGGTGGTGGAGCCGGCCGCCTCCCTGCCGAGACTCGCCAAGGAATCCGGCGCGACGCTGGTCATCCTCAACAAGACGCCCACGCCGCTGGATCCGTATGCGGACCTGGTGGTGAACGAACCGATCGGACCGACGCTTACCCGCGTGCTGGCCCGCTGTCGGGACCTCGACGATGCCGCGTCGTCTTCCGGGTAGCGCATTTCAATGTGGACCGGGAATCCTTCCCCCGGATGCGGATGGAGTACGGAAACATCGCGCGGGCTGAAGCCCGCGGCTCGGGCGGCGAAAAAACGGGACTTGCCCGCAAGCCCCCGGGCTCGGGACGACACCAATAAAAAGACACGAAAGAAGGGCCCGTCACCGTGACGGGCCCCTGCTTCACAGCGGTGGTCGGACCGCGACCGCCGTTCAAACGCTTCTTCGATTACGGATAGGGACGAAGTTCGTGTCCGTACTGCCCCCGGATCCGGTAGCCGCCGTAGCCCCCGCCGATCCGCCGATCGTGCGGCGACGGCATTCCCAAGACATCCTTCATCGCCGGCTGCGGCAGGGCGGCCGGTTCCATGTCGAACCAGTCCACCGGAATCGCCGGGTCGCATACTTCATCGGAAAGCGAAGAGGCCGACATGAATTCGCTCCCTTCGCCCGCGCAGTTCAGCTCGTTGCGGACGATGGCGAGCAAGGCGTCCAGCTCGTTGAACTCTCGCCCCGCCGCCATCCGCGTCAACGGCCGGACGAAGCGCGACGTCTGCGGTCGATCGATCCGCTTGCGGTTCGACGGTCGCCGATTGGGGGGCTTCCGGATCGAGCGGAAGCGGGGATCCGCGCGGCGGGTCCGCGGTTTCGGCTCCGTGCGCAGGGAGCTTAAATGCGCCCGCCCCTTGGCGTCCGATTCCGTTTCCGCCACGGCCGGCGTCGACGTCTCCGGCTGCCGCCAGGCATAGCGACATTCCGCCTCCTCGATGGCCTGCGTCAGTTCCTGCTCGAGCACAACCAGCAGCGCGTGGGAATCGAGGGAATCGCCCTCGGCGAGCGCATCCTCGGTGTCGGCCAAGCAGACCGGAATCCGCTCGACCTCCACCCGCACGCCCCAGTCCGCTTCGGACACCAGCTCGTCTTCCGACCGTCCGGTCAAGGCCGTCATGGCTTCCGTGTCCACGACGCGGACGTCCTCGCAGGGTTCCGCGGAGGAAAAAGCGTCGGCGTCCCGGAAGGTGTCGAACGGGGGCCCGAAGAAGGACTCCACCGCGGACGCCTGCCGTCGGTCCGCTTTCGAGACGCGGACCACCATCGGCGTTTCGGTCTGCCAGCAGACGGGCGGGTCCTCCACGCAGGCGAGCAGCGTATCGAGATCCACCATGGACGAAGGCGGCGTTCCATTTCGTTCGAACGTCGGATTCGTGGGAGTGCGCCGCGGCGTCTTGCGAGCGGACGTCGAAGTGCTTTCCCGGCCGGTGTTCCCTTCGAACGCCCGGTCGAACAGACGGACGGCCTCGTTCCAGGCTTCATCCTCACGCACTTGCCCGGCCGAGGATGTCCGCGCCATGCCGCCGGGCGGGGACGTCTTCTCGAACGCCGTACCGTCGTTGCCCTTCTGCGGTTGCTCCGCGGCGGCGACGAGTCCCCGGGCATCTTCCGGCGGTCCTTCCGGCTGTCCGGCGAACATCGGGATGCCGTGCTCCTGCTGGAGCCGTTCGAGCTGGCGGCGGGCGGCGTCGAACTGCGGATTCAGCGCCAGGACGTGGCGGAAGGCATCTGCCGCCTCCGCGAACCGATTCTGCGCCCGATACATCAGCCCGACGTTGTAATAGGCGTCCACGTCGGGGAGGACGACCCGGAAACTGGCGAGCGCCTCATCGAAGCGGTGCTGCCGCGCCTGGACGATGCCCAGGTTGATGTAGGCGCGGGCGAAGTCGGGCTTGAGCACGATGGCCTGGCGATACTGGTTTTCCGCCTCCGCCAGTCGCTTCTGCAACATCAGCTCGAAGCCAAGGTTGTTGTGGGCGAAGGCGTCGTCGGGACGCAGCTCCACCGCCCGCGTCAGGGCCGCCATCGCCTCCTCATGCTGCCCCGTCAGGCTCAGCAGCACGCCGAGCCGATGAAAGGCCTCGAAATAGTCGTGATTGACCAGCGTAGCCTTTCGATACTGTTCGATGGCCTTGGCGAACTGCCCGCGGGCCTCGAACAGCCGTCCGGCCGCGAAGTGCGTCTGCGGCAGGATCTTGGGCGGAGGCATCTCCCGCGCCGGGCGGAACTTCTTCTGAAACATGGAGGCATCGACGCGCTGCGGTCGAAACCACGCCTCGGAACGATTCGACCGGGCGCAACTGACCACCAGTCCGCCCAGCACGCCGGCCATCACCGCAAGGGTTCGTCGCTTGGACATCGTGACCATCACCTCGTTTCCTTCCATGTGGGGGGAACCCAAACCACCGACCCGGCAGACCGGTCTGTCGGGTCGCCGCGCGCCGTCGCTTCCTCTTCCCGGAAGGACGGAACCTCAGCGCCCGCCGCCGCTGGAACCGCCGCCGGAAGACGATCCACCGGTGAGGATCAGCGGCTGGGTCGTCGAGGACGTCCCTTCCGCCTGCTTCGTGCCGCGGTACATGACGTCGACGGCCTCGTCGCCGGGCAGCCCTCTTCCGCCGGACATCGCCGCCGTGACCTCGACGCGGTCCATGTCGCAGCCCGCCGCCGCCAGGAACTCCCGCACGTGGGCGATCCGTTCGTTCACCAGTGTTTCATCCGTCTCCAGGGTCTCGTAGCGGACGGTCCCGCCATAGGTCTTGAGCAGCTCGGCCATGCGCGTCAGGCGCACCTCGCCGATGCCGTTCAGTTCGGTGGTATGAGGAAAGAAGTGCACATCGGCGACGGACATGTCCCGCGCGATGGCGTTGTCCACCATGTAGGTGAACGCGGTGCCGAAACGGGCGCTCGCGTGGTCCATGCGGGCGACGGCGAGATTGTGCGCGGTCGGGACGCTGCGGCAGCCGCCCAGAATCCCCAACACCCCCAACCACACGACGGTACGACGCGGACAGGTGGTCATGAGAACAAACTCCCTTCTGTTCAAGGCCGATTCCGGAGTGATTCCGACGTCGGGCGGCCTGGTCGTCGGACGCCTCCCGCCTCCTTCGTCGGGCGCCGGCCGCCGCTTGGAATCAAGCATACATATCGTTCGCAACCGGTGAGAACCTTGGGGGATTTATCGGGCGGACGTCTTGCAATCCGGTGACGTTTTTCCCGGTCCGATCATGGGGTCGGGACGACGGCGAACGACGCGCCGTGTCCGACTCCCCGCCTGCCAGCATTGAAAGACGCGACGGCCTTCGTGCCGCCCTCGCCCCGTCCGGATACAATCGGCGTTCGTGATACTGAAAACCGATTCGACAGGATCGGCTCTTGCCGGAAGGGACACGCCCGGAACGTGACGTCCGCTCGGAAAAAACGGAAAGAAAAAACATACGGTGCGGGCGGTCCCGGGACGTCGGGCGGCTCGTTTGCGGAATCCTCGGTGCGCACCGTCCGGCGGCCGTCCCCCGCTGCCCGCCTGATCCTCGCCAGCGCCAGCCCGCGGCGGATCGCCCTGCTGCGGGAAGCGGGCTACGCGTTCGAGGCCGTGCCGCCGCCGATCCCCGAGCCGCAGGATCGCGCCGCCGGTCTGCCGCCTGCCGCCTTCGCCGAGGCGCTGAGCTACTTCAAGGCCGCCGCCGTGGCCGAACGACACGACCGGGCTGTTGTTCTCGCGGGCGACACGGTGGTGGCGCTCGGCGACCGCCTCTACGGCAAACCGGTTGATCGGGATGAAGCACGGGAGATGCTCCTCGCCCTCACGGCCTGTCCGCACCGCGTGATCACAGGCGTGACGCTGCTGTGCGCCGCCACCGGCACCCGCCGGATCGAACACGACGTCACCATCGTGCATATGCGCCCCATGCGGGGGGCGGAGCTGGAGGCATATCTCGACAGCGGCGCGTGGCGGGGCAAGGCCGGCGCCTACGGCATCCAGGACCGCGCCGACGCCTTCGTGCAACGCATCGAGGGAAGCTTCACCAACGTCGTCGGTTTCCCCATGGAACGCATCACCTCCATGCTTAACGACTGGGGCATCCGGCCCGCCGGAGGCGCCGCCCGGGAACCCGAACCGCAACGCGACCGGCCCTAAAGGTGCGATCGGAGACTGCTCCCCGGCGGCCTGCGCGTAACCGGTCCGATGTCGGACAGCCGATCGGCCCCATCCCCTTCACGCGACGTGCCTTTCAGCGCCTTTCTCGAAAACGTGGACCGTTCCTATCCCCATCGGATGCGGATGGAGTCCGGTTTCATCGCGCGGGCTTCAAGCCCGCGGCTCGGAACGCAAGAACCAGATATGCCCCAGAACTGCGGAATCCCCTTACGGCTTGGGGATCTTCAGATCGAGAATCGCGCGGGTCAGGTCCTTGTGGAACCGGTCGCGGCATTCCTCGCTGCAAAAGTGCAGCGTGAATCCGTGCGCGGTGAGCGCGTACTCGTCGCTGCCGTCCATGCGCAGCGAGCAGCCCGCACACTTGGACACGACCTTGTCCGTCGCTCCGTCGGCGGCGTCGGCCTCGACCAGTTTCGCCCGCACCCGTTCGATCACCTTCGGATCGCTCGGATCCGTGGACTTCTTTTCGCACCCGCTCAGGATTGCCATCACGCCCATCGCCGCCCCGATCCATGCCGCAGCATACGAACATCGGTTGCTCATCGCTGATCCTTTCACGTCCTTCCGCGAAACCCCCGAGTCGATTCGTCCGTCCTTACGTCGTCTCCGCCTCCTCGAACAGGCGGACGTAGCTTTCGTACCGGTCCGGATGGATCGCCCCCTCCTCGACCGCCCGTTTGACCGCGCAGTCGATCTCGTGGCGGTGCGTGCAGTCCGGAAACTTGC
>CAZNQN010000063.1:5430-9220 GCA_964574925.1 uncultured Phycisphaeraceae bacterium
TCCACGAAGTACGCCTCCAACCGGTGCGGATCGATCATCCGCACATCGAACGACCGCACGCCCGGCGTGTCCACCACGTACCCGCCCATGTCGAGACGAAGCAGCGTGGCCGTCGTCGTCGTGTGTCGTCCCTTGTTGAGCTGTTCGTTGATGTCGCCCACCCGCAGCCGAAGACCGGGTTGCACCGCGTTCAGCAGCGAGCTTTTGCCCACCCCGCTTTGCCCCGCGATCACGCTCGAGCGATCCTTGAGCATCTCCCGCAACGCATCGATCCCCTCGCCCGTCGTCGCGCTGGTACGCAAGACGCGATAACCCAGTCGCTCGTAGCGTTCCGTCACGTCGTTGACGTTTCCGTCCCGATCCAGGTCCACCTTGTTGATGCACACCACCGGCGTGATCTCGCCCGCCAACGAGGCCACGATGTAGCGGTCGATCAGATGCGGTTTCAGCGGCGGCTGATCGACCGAGGCCACGATGATCGTCTGGTCCACGTTGGCCACGATCGTCTGGATCCGCCGTCCGTCGAACCGGCACAATCGGCTGGTGCGCCCCTCGACGACCTCGATCACCCCTTCCGCGTCCTGACCTTCCTTCTCCATCCGGAACCGAACGCGGTCCCCCACCGTCACCGGATGACGTTCGCGGATCAGCAGGCTCCGCAGCACCCGCCGCACCGTGCAGGGAACGACCCGCTCCCCGTCGTCGACGTCCACGTAGAGCCCCCGCACGGCCACCACCACGGCGGGCCGCAGATCGGCCGGGATCTCCTCCTCGCTCTCATACAGCGTGATCGTCCGCCGGCGGGAAAGAGCGCCCTTGCCCCCCACCTGTTCCGACCGCTCGGCGTCCAGTTCCTCCTCGCCGCGCTCGTCGAGGATCTTCTTCCAGTCCCGAATCCGCCGCCGGACGCTCCGGTTGCGGCGGAAGTCCACGCGCACCTTCTTGCCCCGTTTCCGGCCTCGTCGATCGGAAGCACCAGCCATCGCCGCCATTGTCCGAGCCAGGCGGCGAGACTGTCAAGAAACAGCCCGTGGTTGAAGGATCGCCCCGACGTGTGGGCCGTGTAAACGCCGGGAAGACTGCATTCGTGGCCGAGGCTCGACGACAGGCTCGGGAATGCCCTACAGCACTTCTTCCGATCGCGGATAGGCGCCGAGCACCTTCCAGAACGTGCATCGGTCGGCGGCGCGGTTCAGCGTCTCGGCCACCGCGGGCGTTTCCGCATGCCCCTCGAAGTCCACGAAGAAAAAGTACGCCCATCGTTTCCGCCGGTCCGGCTGGGATTCGATCCGCGTCAGGTTGATGCCGCGCAGTTCGTTCAGCACGCCGCTTAATGCGCCGGGCTTGTGCCCCACGCTGAAGACGATCGACGTCTTGTCGGACCCGGTCGGTTGCGGATGCCCCGTCCCGATGATCAGAAACCGCGTGGCGTTGCCCCGCTCGTCCTCCACGTATTCCGCGACGCGCTGAAGATCGAAGAGTTCCGCCGCCAGCGACCCGGCGATGGCCGCGGTCCCCGGTTCCGACGCCGCCCGCCGGGCGGCCTCGCTCGTGCTCGACACCGCCGCCGTCTTGCCCGCAAACCCCGTCTCCATCAACCACCGCTGGCACTGCGCGAAGACTTCCGGCTTGGAGTAGATCCGCTCCACCGCGTCGAGCGGCCCCTTCGACAACACGTGGTGATGGATGGCCAGATGGACCTCGCCGCAGACCGTCACGTCCCGGTCGATCAGCGCCTCGTGCGTCTCCGTCACCCCGCCGATGATCGAGTTCTCGATCGGCGCCAGGGCGTATTCCACGTGGCCGCGCTCGACTTCATCGAAAACGGCCGGGATGCTCGACACCATCTCGAACTCGACCGAGGCCCCGAACCGCGATCGACCGGCCTGGTGCGAATAACTCCCCCCCGGTCCCAGCACCGCAATCCGCGGCGTCCGCTCCAGCGCCAGCGACGCGCTCATCAATTCCCGGTAGATGCTGCGCAGGGAGGCGTCGGGAATCGGGCCGCGGTTCCGCGCGCAGACCCGTTCGAGGACCTGCCGCTCCCGGTCCGGCGCATAGACGCGCATCCCCGCCGAGGCTTTCACCTCTCCGATCCGCCGCGCCAGCTCCGCCCGCTCGCTGATCAGGACCACCAGGCGGTCGTCCAGCTCATCGAGCCGCTCCCGCAACCGGGCCAGGGATTGTTGCCAGTCCGCCACCGATGCCTTCTCCGTCCGGGGGTCCGTCTTGGAACAGAGGTGTATCGGATGACCGCGGCGACCGGTTCAGCACGCCGGGGCGGCGCATTCGTTCGCTTTCGCGTTCCAGTCCGCAAGCGTACGAAACGCGCGATCGTTCGGCGTCCTTGAGCATTTCGCAAGCTTGTGGGCCGGGGATCTCTCCGTCTCATGCAGGTGGAGGACGGCGCGGCCGCGCGGGTTCAAGCCCGTAGCTCGGAACACAAAGAAAAGACTTCCTCGATCCGCCTTCGACGGGAAGCCAAACATGGTGCGACGTCGAAGGATGGGATCGGTAGCCCGGTGGTGCCGAGCATCGCCGCGCGATACTCGTGGTCGCCGTCAGGGGCGCGGACTCGCCTCGATCTTCACGGCTTGGGAGGCGAGGTGAGCCGCAGGCGGTGCCAGACGTCATCGCCGAGGCGGCGAATGGACACGACGCGCGGGCGGAGGGCGTCGTCGATGCTCGTTACGGCCGGAGCGGCAGGGGTGGAGGGCGCTCCCCGGGAACCCAGGAGGATCGGTGCAGTGAAGACCCAGGCTTCATCGACGAGGCGCTCACCGAGAAAGCCGGTGAGCACGTCCGCGCCGCCCTCGACGAGCAGGTTGGTCACCTCGCGGCGGGCGAGCTCGGTCAGCACGGCACGGAGGTCGAGGCGACCGTTGCGGGAGCGCATCGCCGCGACGTTCACGCCCTTCGCGCGGAGCCGGTCGGCCTTGGGTGTCCGCGCTGCGCCGGCGGACGTGAACACCCAGGTGGAAACGTCGCGGGCGGTGTCCACGAGCCGGCACCGCAGGGGGACGCGCAACCGGCCGTCGAGCACGACGCGGGCCGCGCGGCGGCGGAGGGGCACGTCGCGGGCGGTCAGGAGCGGATCGTCGCGGCGGAGGGTTTCGGCACCGACGAGGATGACATCCACCCGGGCCCGCAGGCGGTGAACCTCTCGGCGGGACCGCTCGTTGGAGATCCATTTCGAGTCGCCGCCGGCGGCTGCCAGCTTGCCGTCCAAGCTCTGCGCCCATTTGGCGATGACGTAGGGGCGGGCGAGATGCAAACGGGTCAGGTACGGCGCGAGCAGCTCGGCCGCCTCGTCCCGCAACACGCCCGTTTCCACGCGGATGCCGGCTTGGCGGAGGCGGCGGAAGCCTTTCCCGGCAACGTGGGGATGGGGATCGCGCATGGCCGCCACCACCCGCGCCGCACCGGCGGCGATCAGGGCGTCGGCGCAGGGGGGCGTCTTGCCGAAATGGGCACAGGGTTCGAGGGAGACGTACACGGTCGCGCCCCGTGCCGCCTGGGCGGGACATCGGCGCAGCGCATCGATTTCGGCGTGAGGTCCGCCGAAGCGGCGGTGCCAACCTTCCGCGACGATGCGCCCGTGGCGGACGATGACGCAGCCGACGGGCGGATTGGGTTCGACGCGCCCGAGGCCGCGACGCGCCAGGGCGATCGCCCTTCGCATCATGCGATGATCGAGCTCACGATCGACGGGGTTCGCAGGCGCCATGGGCGACGATCCGAGTCTGGGCGGGCTCTACACCCGCGGCTCGGGAAGAATGCGGCATCACGA
>CAZNQN010000064.1:0-1018 GCA_964574925.1 uncultured Phycisphaeraceae bacterium
CTTGCCGACCACGTCGCCGACGGAGACGTCCGCGGATCCGGAGGGCATCGTCAGCGTCGCCAGCAGCCCGAAATGCGGAAGGAGCGCATCCTGCTCGGCGAGCTTGACTTTCACGCCGACGGAGACGTCATGGGCGCCCTGCGTGCGGTCGCTGCGGATCACCCGCCGTCCGCCACGGGTTTCCGTTTCGAAGCGCGTCCGGATCCAGGAATATCCTTCCCATCCCAACCGTAGCTCCACGTCCGGCGCCACGCCGATACGAAGAAGAAGTTCCGGTGCCGTATGACTCTGCACCCGTTCCTCCCCCTCGCGGTCGTCGGTGAAGGTGTACCCTCCTTCGAGCTGGAGACGACCGAGCGGGACCGCTTCGGTGCTTTCCGTAAAGTCCGGCCGATCAGTGACGAGGGGGCCGCGTGAGGCGTGGACCGGCGCGCGCGGGAGGAGTTCCTCGGTCCGCCCTTCGGCTCCCGTCAGGGAAAGCAACAGGATCCAGGTTTTCCGTCGCGGCGCGTGTCGTGGGGGGATCGTGATCATGGGCTTCCTCCGCATGGTATATGTAGTATATAATACTTAAAGTAGTATATACTACATTCGGGCGGCGTCAAGGGGACGGAGAGAGGGGCGGGTATTGCGGCGGCATCCACGAGAAGAGCGGGGCGGCGGACACCGCCGCCCTGCGACGCCACGCCGCCTCGCACGACCCGATTGACCCGCGCGGCGACTCTCCCCACAATAGCCGAGGCAGCGGAAACCGGGCGGAACGAGGATGCTGACATGGCTGAGGCTGAATGTCTGTGGCGACCGTCGCGCGAGCGGGTCGAAGGCAGCCGGATGTACCGCTTCATGCGGGCGCTGTCGGATCGACACGGGTTTTCGGCGGACTGGCCTGCGTTTCACCGCTGGTCGGTTCAGCGACGGGACATCTTCTGGCGGGAGATGCTGGACTACGCGGGCATCCGCGGACACACGCCGCCTGAAACCACCTGTACGGGCACGGGAATGCTCGATACGCGGTGGT
>CAZNQN010000064.1:1028-6714 GCA_964574925.1 uncultured Phycisphaeraceae bacterium
GCTCGCAGGTGGCGCGCCTGGCGTCGGCGATGCGCGAGGCGGGTGTTCAGCGCGGCGACCGCGTGGGCGGGTTCCTGCCCAACATTCCGGAGGCGGTGATCGCCATGCTGGCGACGACCAGCCTGGGGGCGATCTGGTCGTCGTGCTCGCCGGACTTCGGCATCCAGGGGGTGTTCGACCGGTTCGGGCAGATCGAGCCGAAGTGGCTCTTCGCGGCCGACGGGTACAGCTACAACGGCAAGCGGTTCGACTGTCTGGAGCGGGTGCGGGGAATCGTGGAGAAGATTCCCGCCATCGAGCAGGTGGTGATCGTGCCGTTCATGGATGACTCGCCCGACCTTTCCGGGCTTGCAAACGCTACGTTGTGGTCGGATCGTCTCGAAGGCGAGGGCGCGGGTGAGGACCTCTCATTCGAGTCGGTTCCCTTCGATCATCCGGTGTACATCCTCTATTCGTCCGGGACGACGGGCGTGCCCAAGTGCATCGTGCACGGCGGGGGCGGGACGCTGGTGCAGCACATGAAGGAGCTGATGCTGCACTGCGATCTGCGGGAGGAGGACGTGCTGTTCTACTTTACGACCTGCGGCTGGATGATGTGGAACTGGCTGGTCAGCGGGCTGGGCGTGGGGGCGACCGTCGTGCTGTACGAGGGCAGTCCGTTTCATCCGCGCCCGCGTCGGTTGTGGGAGATGGCCGAGCGGCTGGGCATCACCGTGTTCGGTACCAGTCCGAAATACCTTTCCGCCTGCGAGAAGACGGGGCTGGTTCCGAAAGACGTGGCGGATCTGAGCCGTTTGCGGGCGGTGCTGTCCACCGGGTCACCGCTGACGGTGGAGAACTTCCGCTGGGTGTATGCGAACGTCAAGGAGGATCTCCAGCTTTCCAGCATCTCCGGGGGCACGGACATCATCAGTTGCTTCATGCTGGGCAATCCGATGCTGCCCGTCTACGCGGGCGAGATCCAGTGCCTCGGTCTGGGGATGGACGTCAAGGCCTACAACGACCGCGGGGAACCGGTGATCGGGGAAAAGGGGGAGCTGGTGTGCTGTTCGCCGTTCCCCTCCCAGCCGGTGGGGTTCTGGAACGATCCGGACGGCGAGAAGTATCGCAAGGCCTATTTCGATTATTTCCCCGGCGTCTGGCGGCACGGGGACTACCTGGAGATCACCGAGCGGGGCGGCGTGATCATGTACGGGCGTTCGGACGCGACGCTCAACCCCGGCGGGGTGCGGATCGGAACAGCCGAGATCTACCGCCAGGTCGAGGCGATGGACGAGATCGTCGACAGCGTGGTGGTGGGCAAGCGGACGCCCGACGCCGACGTGGAGGTGTGCCTGTTCGTGGTGCTCCGCGAGGGGTTGACGCTGGACCAGGCGCTCATCGACAAGATCAAGAAGCGTATCGCCGAGGGGGCGACCAAGCGGCACGTGCCCAAGCACATCAAGCAGGTCACCGCGGTGCCGTACACGATCAGCGGCAAGAAGGTGGAGCTGGCGGTTACGCGCATGATCCACGGGGAGCCGGTGCCCAACCGCGACGCCCTCGCCAACCCGGAAGCGCTGGATCAGTACGCCGGTCTGGTCTGAGGCGGCTTCGCCGCGACAACCCCGGCGACCGCCGCGCGGGTCGAGGCGATTCTGGAACGCCCGGCCGACGCACGGTATACTACAGACACGCCTTCTGTGTGGACCTCCCGTCCGCGGCAGGACCCGCCTCACCCGGGTGGACGGGGGGTGGTCGGTGAAGAGTCGGAGCGTCGGTCGTGAGCAGCGACTTCCTTCCCATCAAGGGGTATGACCACGTCGAGTTCTACGTGGGGAACGCCAAGCAGGCGGCCCATTTCTATGACAAGACGTTCGGGTTCCGCCCGGTGGCCAAGTGCGGCCTGGAGACGGGCGTCCGCGACCGGGCGAGCTACGTCCTGGAACAGGGCAACGTGCGGTTCGTGTTCACCAGCGCCTACTCGCCGGACAGCGAGATCACACGGCACTGCGCGTTGCACGGGGACGGGGTCAAGGCCATTGCGTTGAGCGTGGGCGACGTGGAGGCGGCCATCCGGGAGACCAAGGCGCGCGGCGCCACCGTGCTGAAGCCGCCGCGCGCCCAGGAGGACGAACACGGCACGCTGGTGACGGCGGAGATCAAATACGCCGGGGATACCGTCTTCCGCTTCGTGGATCGCTCGGCGTATCGCGGCCCGTTCGCGCCGGGGTTTCGACCCATCGAGGCCTACGGTTCGGAACCGGTCGGTTTGGAGGCCATCGACCACATCGTCACCAACGTCTACGTCGGCGAGATGGACTACTGGGCCCGCTGGTTCGAAACGGTGCTGGGGTTCACCAATCTGATCCACTTCACGGATCAGGACATCAGCACCGAATACAGCGCGCTGATGAGCAAGGTGATGGAGAACGGGACGGGCAAGTGCAAGTTTCCGATCAACGAGCCGGCGGAGGGGAAGAAGAAAAGCCAGATCGAGGAATACCTCGATTACTATTACGGCCCGGGGATCCAGCACATCGCCATGAGCACGGGGAACATCTATGAAACGGTGTCGGCGTTGCGCAAGCGCGACATCGATTTCCTCCGCGTGCCGGACACCTACTACGATTACATGCGGAAGCGGTGCGGCGACGTGGACGAGGACTGGAACCGGTTGCAGGAGCTGGGCATCCTGGTGGACAGGGACGACGACGGATACCTGCTCCAGATCTTCACGTCGCCCGTGCAGGACCGCCCGACGCTGTTCTACGAGGTGATCGAGCGACACGGCAGCCGGGGCTTCGGCCTGGGGAACTTCAAGGCGCTGTTCATCAGCATCGAGCGCGAACAGGCGCTGCGCGGGAACCTGTAGGACGGAGCGGCGATCGTCCTTGAGATGGGCCGGATCCTCTATGGATGAGCCGCGGATGGAGTTCACCCGTAAGTTGCTTCGCCGGGTTCGTCACGACCGCGAGGTCGCCGAGACGCTGTTCCGGCGTACGCCGCCGGATGAGCAAGGTCGGCGGATCGAAAAGCGAGGGAAACCATGATCCATTATCACCGACTGGGCGAGGTGCCGCCCAAGCATCATGTGACGCATTTCGCGGACGGCAAGCTGCTGATGGAGCAGTGCGTCACGCGGATGGGGTTCGACAGCACCTACAGCATTCTCTATTACCGCGTGCCGCCGACGGACGAATGCGCCGTGCGCACGATGGAGCTGCCGGGGTTCTGTCCCGTCGAGCCGCTGGCGGAGCAGCCGTTGCACCGCCGCCACCTTCGCACGCAGGATCTTCCCCACGAGGGGGACTTCCTGACCGGTCGGCGGACGTTGCTGGTCAACGACGATCTGCGCGTCGGCGTGTGCAAGCCGGCCGAGCCCGCCGGGCACCACTGGTTCTCCAACGGCGAAGGCGACGAATGCTGGTTCGCCTATGAGGGCGGCGGGCTGTTGGAGACGGTGTTCGGTCCCCTGCCGTTCAAGAAGCACGACTACCTGATCATCCCCAAGAGCACGCCCTATCGCCTGCACTGCGAAGGCGACCGGGGGACGTTCCTCGTCTTCGAGTCGAACACCTACATCGACGTGCCGAAACAGTTCCGCAACGAGTCGGGGCAGATCACCATGGACGCTCCGTACTGTCATCGGGACTTCCGGATGCCCGAGACGCTGCTGCGGTTCGATCCGCAGCGGCACGGCAAGCCGCCGTACCCGCTCGTCGTCAAGTTCGGCAACCGCCTGACCGTGCACGATTACGAGCACTTTCCGTGGGAGCTGGTCGGCTGGGACGGCTATACCTATCCGGTGGCGTTCAACATCCACGACTATCAACCGCGAACGGGGGCCATCCACCTGCCGCCGACGATCCACATCACCTTCGCGGGCGGCGGGTTCGTCATTTGCAGCTTCGTCCCGCGGAAGGTCGATTACTGGCAGCGGGGCGAGCACCGGGCCATTCCGTGTCCCTACGGACACGCCAGCGTCGATTGCGATGAGATTCTCTACTACGTGGAGGGCAACTTCACCAGCCGCAAGGGCATCGAATCGCAGTCGATCTCGCTGCATCCGATGGGCGTGCCGCACGGGCCGCATCCGGGTACCTATCAGCGAAGCGTCGGCACGGAGCGCACGGAGGAACTGGCCGTGATGTGCGATACCTTCAAGCCCCTTCGTCTGACGCCGGCGGCGTCGGCCATCGAAGACAAGGACTATCACTACACCTGGGTGAAACGGGAATCCGGCGAGCTGTAGGAAGGATCCGCGGGCGTCCGAACGTCTACGGATCGAACACCCGCTGGAAACCCGCCCAGTCCCGCAGATCGACGCGCCCGTCGTCGTTTGCGTCCGCTTGCACGAACCGTATGTCCGGGCACGCCATAGGTGGTTGCTCGCCCGCCGGACCGGTCATGCACGAAATGAACATCGCATGATCCGGAAGATCGACGATCAGATCCCCGTTGAAGTCTCCGGGGCCGGGCGTCTGATACTCGTAGGCGCCCATGTCCACCGGCGTGTCTACCGTCTGCCCGCCATTGGGAGTGTCGGGGTCGTCCACGAAGCGCCGCCGACCGTCGGCGTCGGTGAGCACCTCCGCAGGAACGAGCGCGTTGTCGGCGGAATCGATACAGGGCGAACCGGGAACAAGATGGACGTCACCGGTGGCGGTGATCAGACCACCTCCGGATGCGGAAACGACATACGCGGAGGCGAAGAGCGGATCGGCGTCGATGCTCCCGGGATAATCGGCCGGATTGGGCGGATCTTCTCCGGGGATCGGCGCCAGCAGACCTTCGATGCAACTGAAGGCAATGGATGTGTTCCCGTCGATCTGGTCGCGCGGAGGCGGGACGGGATTCTCGCCGCAGCACGGGGGATAGACGCGATTGCCCCAGAAAATGCAGTTTTCTATGCTTCCTGCGATGTACGCACCGGCACCCGTTTTGAACGCCCAGTTGGCGTTGAAGGTACATCCGATGAGGCTCGCCTGCGTGGCATAAACGCCTCCTCCGTAGCCGGAAACCCGATCGGGCACGCCGTTGCACTCAGGCCCCACGCAGCTTACGCGCACGGCCCGGTTTCCAATGAACACACAATTCGTACAAATCAGGGTTCCCTCGCTGTAGATCCCGGCACCGAACGCCGCATAGTTCCCGAAGAACACCGAATCCCGAATCAGGGCCGTCCCACCCCGAAACGAAAGTCCGCCCCCCGTGGTCGCATTTCCATAGGTCTGGTTATGGAAAGCGAAATTGTTGCGCACCGTACATCGTTCCATGACCAGATCCACGCCGGGACCGCAGTAGATCCCTGCTCCGTTGCCCGTGGTGAAGTGCCCCTGCATGGCGGAATTGGAGCGGATGTCGCTGTCGCGGATGGTCAAACGCTGCGGACCGGCCGCACCGGTGGTCATCGCGTAGATGCCCGTGCCTTCGCCTGAGCGCAGCGAAACGTTTGCGTGAATGACACATCGTTCCAGAACGGGACTCGCGTCGATCACCATTACGGCGCTCCCGAGTCTTGCGGAATTCGAGGTGAACTCGCAACCGACGATGACGGGCGTCCCTCCTTCGATCCACAATCCCGCCCCGGTGTCCGCCAGGCCGTCCCGGATGACGAAACCATCGAGACGCGTGGAGGCATCCGCCCCACGGGCGACAATCATGTGCCCGCCGGGGTTGAACGTTCCCCGTCCGCCGACGACCG
>CAZNQN010000064.1:6724-9138 GCA_964574925.1 uncultured Phycisphaeraceae bacterium
CCGCAGGATGCTCGGCAGGAGTTCGTTGCGACCGTACCGTTTCCGTGCCGGCGAACCCGCCGTACAAGGCCACACCGGCACGCATCTCGAACCCGGTGTAGATCCCCTCGGCCACCCAGATTTCGTCTCCGGGGCGGGCGGCATCAACGGCCGGCTGGATCTCCCGATACGCATCAATCCAGCTTTCGCCCGTTTCCGCACCGGCGGCCGAGGCTTGCACATAGATGACGACACCCGATGCCGAACTCGTGAGAGCACCGAGCCAACCGACAAACGGAACGACAACCCATGATCTCGAAAGAATCCGCAAGATCGTCTCCTCACACCGTGCCGAAGCCCGTATCCGCCGCCGGGGCCGGCGCGCGGCGACCGGGAGGGTTGCCTTGTCCATCGAGCACCAGCGATCGCCCGACAGCGTCGCTTGCCTCACCATCCGGTGACGGAAACGGCGCTTTGCTCATTGTAGGCGGGCGTGACGCCGTCCCGCGGCTCGTTAGAATGATTTAATGGGAACAGGATGACGCCTCGTGTTTGGAGACTCACGGAGCGCTGAGACTCGGCCGGGACGAGCACGCATACCCGCGACACACGGGTGACATGTTGAAAACCTTCAGCCAGGAACTGCGGACGGACGGTCTGCTCGCGCCCGACGAGGTGGTGGTCGTGGGCGTATCCGGCGGTGCGGATTCGACGGCCCTGCTGCACCTGTTGTGCGACGTGAACCGCTCCGACGACTGGCGGCTGACGCTGCACGTGGCCCATCTGAACCATCGGCTTCGCGGGGAGGAATCCGAAGCCGACGCCGCCTTCGTCCAGGCGGCTGCCGATGCCCTCTCGCTGCCCTGCACCGTCGAAGCGGTGGACGTGCGTTCCCTGGCGGATCGGTCGGAGGGAAGTCTGGAGGAGGTGGCCCGTCGGGAACGGTTCGCGTTTTTCGAGCGCGTGGCGCTGCGGATCGGTGCCGGCGCCGTGGCGCTGGGGCACCACGCCGACGACAACGCCGAAACCATCCTGCTCCGCGTGCTGCGGGGGACGGGATTGCGCGGTCTGGCGGGGATTCCCATGAGCCGCCCGCTGGCGCCGATGAGTTCGATCCGCGTGATCCGTCCCCTGTTGCGGCACCGGCGGGAGGAGTTGCTTCGCTATCTGGCGGAGTCGGGGATCGCCTATCGGGAGGACCGCACCAATCGCCTGGCCGAGCCCATGCGCAACCGCATCCGCCACCTGATTCTTCCCCAGCTCCGCGAGCAGGTGAATCCGCAGGTCACCGATGCCCTCGTCCGTCTGGGCGAACAGGCCCGCTGGCTGGAGGAGTACCTGCGCGAGACGGTGCAGCGGACGTTCGACACGCTGGTCATCTCCCGCACGGACCAGTCGCTGGCGCTCAATGCCGACGCGCTGGCCCGCAAGAGTCGGATCGTGCAGACGGAGCTCGTCCGACTCGCGTATCGTTCGTTCGGACTGGGCGAGCAGGATCTGGGGTTCCATCACATGGTGGCCGCCCTGGAACTGATCGCCGATCCCGCCAGCGGCAAGCAGCTCCAGCTTCCCGGCGGGATGACGGTGGAGAAGCGGTATCACCAGTTGATCTTTTCGCTGCCCAGTGACGAGCCGCGGGAGACGCTGTCGGCCGAGATCGCCGTCCACTTGCCGGGCAAGACCATCCTGCCCATGCGCCGCCTGGCCATCGAGTGCCGCATCGAGGAAGTCGATCCGCGCGACATCGACCGCCTTCGCCGCCGGAACAATCCGCTGGAAGAATACATTGACTTCGAGGCCGTTCGCCCTCCGCTGGTGGTCCGTCCCCGGCGGGCGGGGGACCGGTTCATCCCGCTCGGCGCGCCGGGGTCGAAGAAACTGTCCGATTTCCTCATCGATGCGAAGGTCGATCCGCGGGAGCGCGAGCGGGTGGCGATTCTGTGCGATCAGCTCGGCCCGGTCTGGGTCATCGGGCACCGCATCGACGACCGGGTGAAGCTGACGGCGTTGACGCGGCGGGTGCTGCACCTGACCGCCGAGCCGCTCGAATCATGAATCCGCGTTCCGCTCCCGCCGCCCCGGTTGCCGGTGCCGATCCCGGATGGGCAGGCCCGTTGCTGATGGTGTTCCTGCTCGCGCTGACCGCCCGCATGGCGTGGGGAACGTTCCGGTTGATGACCGCCGCCGATCCCGCCGCGCTGACTTTTCCCGACGAGGTGCAGTACTGGTCGATGGCGAGGGCCTTCGCCGCCGGGAAGGGCTTGCCCGACGAGCTGGGGTTCCAGGCCACCCGCATGCCGCTGTACCCGATGTTTCTTTCCCTCTTCGCGGGGTGGGAATACGGATTCGCATGGGCGAAAGGGGCGCAGTGGGTGATCGGCGCGATGGTCGCGCCGCTGGCGTTCGCCCTGGGAACCGTCTCGTTCGATCGGCGG
>CAZNQN010000065.1:0-9068 GCA_964574925.1 uncultured Phycisphaeraceae bacterium
ACACGTTGGGCACCCGCACGATCTGATGCCCTCGCTCGGTGTGCGCTTCGTCCTGTTCCGGCGTCTTGGTGATGTAGACGGTGCGGACGTCGACATCGTCCAGGCGGGCGGCTTCCGACGGCGGGATGGCGTCCGCGTAGAGGAACACCGCGTTGGCCTTCGCCTCCCGCGCGATGCGCTCGACGTTGTTGAGGATGCTCCGCGTGATGCGCAGCGTCGGTTCCTCCGGGGAGGAAGCCGTCTTCGTCTCGCGGATCGCCCGCGTCTTTCCCATCGGTGCGGCTCCTACCATTCGAACGTTTCAATCACGGCGAACCCGCGGCATTCCCGCTGCAACCGCCGCATCCGCCACGCCGATCCGATCAGCGAAATCCCGACCATCATGGTGGCGGCCGACACCAGGATCACGAGGATCTCCGGAAACAGCGCGATCAGCAATCCTGTCAGCACCACCAGGATGCCCAGGAGCATCTGGTATTTCCAAAGGAATCCGAACTCGTCGGATTGCAGGCTGAAAAAGTCTCGTCCCGTTCGCATGGGCGATCTCTCCCTGATTCGCTTCACCGACGGACGGTCACCGCACGGAGCGGCTTTCGCCCCTCCGTCGCCGTCCTCTCCTCACTCTTGTGATCCGGACGCTCGATCGGACCGCCGCCCGTCCGCGGCGGCCCGCACACGATGGGCAAGATGAAGCGTTTGCCCCGATGAAGATGAACCCGGATGAAAACGGGGGCATCGGTCGCGGCGGGCGGTCGTCCCGGATGCGGACGGACGACTCGCCCGCGCCGCCCCGCGCGCCGTGGGTCTATTTGGCCTTGACCTCGACGCGCTTCTGCTGATGGCCCGGCTGCTTGGCCAGCGTGACGGTCAGCACGCCGTTCTCGTACGTCGCTTCCACCTTCTCCGGATCGACCGAGTTGGGCAGCGGCACGGTCCGGTGGAAGCTGCCGTACTCCCGCTCGACCCAGTGGTAGTTGCGGTCCTTCTCCTCCTTCTCCCGCTTCTTCTCACCCTGGACGGTGAGCACGCCCTGGCTGACGCGGATGTCCAGATCCTTCGGATCCACGCCCGGCAGCTCCAGGGTGACGGTGACGTCCTTGTCGGATTCGGCCACGTCCATCCGCGGCATCGCCGTCAGCAGCGAGCCGCCGTCGCCGAAGTCCTCCAGGGCACCCCACGGGTCGCGGAAGAACCGTTCGAAGAGCATGTCCATGTCCCGCCGCAGCCGGGCGAGCGGAGCGGCCGTCGCCGCCCAGTCGCTGTCCGCGTTGCGCTTCTTCTTCCACGGTACGAGGTTCATGCTCTCACCTCCTTTCCATCATCCGAGGACGGTCGCCCTCCTAGCTCGTCTTGACCGTGATCTTTTTCGGCATCACTTCCTGCGTCTTGGGCAGATGCAGCGTGAGGACGCCGTCTTTCAATTCCGCCTCGATCTTGCCCGCGTCGATGCCTTCTCCGATCTGGAACGATCGGTAGAAGTCGCCCACGCCGTACTCGCGGTAGAAGAACTTCGTCTTCTCCATGTCCTGACGGGGCGTCACGCGGGCGTGGATCGTCAGTTGCCCGCGCTCATAGCGGACGTCGATGTCCTCCGGCTTCGCACCGGGCACGTCCGCCCGCACGAGCAACCGGTCCTCCATCTCCAGGATGTCCACGTTGGGGCGATAGGTCCGCCCGCCGTGGAGCTGCTCCGCCTCCGTCAGCGTCGATTCCTGTTTGCGAATCGCCGTCTCATTGGCCATCGTGTCTCACCTCCTTTCCGGTCGTCTCCTCCGGCGTCGCCGCTGCGCGGATCACTTCACCTTGACCTCGATCTGACGAGGCTTGGCCTCTTCGGCCTTGGTCAGACGCAGCGTCAGCACGCCGTTGCACAGCGTGGCGTCGATCTTGTCGGCGTCCACCTCGCACGGCAGCGTGATGGTCCGGGTGAACTCACCCGTCCCCCGCTCCTGCCGGTAGTAGGTGGCCTGTTCATCCTCCGGCGCCTTCCGACGACCCTTGATGGTCAACTCGTTGCCCGCGGCGAAGATCTCCAGGTCGTCGCGCGACACGCCGGGGAGCTCCGCCTCGACGCCGATCGCTTCCCCTTCGTCCCAGAGGTTAACAGCCGGGTACACCCCGCGCCGCAGCAGCGGCGACAGACCGAACCGATCGAATTCCTCGAACATGCGGTCCATCTCCCGCCGCAGTTCCGCGAACCGATCCGTCAAAGGCCAACCGTTCAACATCCGTCCTCACCTCCTTTCCGTCGCTTGATGCACGTTCGATCCGCGGCGGACCGCGCCGCCCCACGCGGAGGTCGGCGTCCGCCCCGTTCGATCCGCCCGGTAAGAACGCAAAACCCGTGCCAGAGCGACGGCGAGACCGGATCGTTCGTAAGCCCTTGAAAAACAATGGCTTACGACCTTCGCGTTCCGCAGGGGGGTCTTCCGGCAGCCCTTCGCGTGCCTGTCATTTTGTCCCGCCCTGCCATCTTGTCAGCATCTTGGCCCGAGGCATCACGTGTCCGACATCGCTCCCGGCAACGGTCGTCACAGGCGGGCCACAGGCTTTCCCCTCCTCGATCCCGTCGAACGCGCCGGCGTACAAACAGAGTGAATGTCGAACGGCGAGTGGCGAAGGACCGGTCCGCGACCGGGGAACCGCGCCGCGACCGTGAACCGAGCCACGACCGCGAACTGAGCTGCGAACGTAGAACTGAGCCGCGACCGTAGAACTGAGCCGCAACCGTAGAACTGAGCCGCGACCGTGAGGGAGCGGAATACGAATGGCGAATAACAATACGAAACGAATGGCGAAGGAGCGCTGCGAGATCCAACGAAGAAGCGACTTCGCGACATGGTTTTTCAGCATGTTCGACCGGAAACCTGAAGCATCGCGAGTGGAAACGTCGTCACGAGAAGGGAGGTGCACCATGACAAGGTTCCGACGAGAATGGAAGTTTGTGCTCGCGGCGAGTGCGGGATTGTTGGTCTGGTCGGCGACCGGTTCGCTGACGCCCGCCCGGGCGGCGCAACAGGCGCCGGAGAAGGAAGATCGGACAGCGGCCGAGCATCTCTCCGCCGCCTTTGAAGCCGTCGCGGAGCGGATCGAACCGTCGGTGGTGAACATCAGTTCCGCCCGGCGGATCCAGGTCGCCCAAGGCATGCAGCGCGTGCCCGATCCGTTTTTCGACAGCCCGCTGCGGGAGTTCTTCGGCGATGAGTTCTTCCGCCGCTTCTTCCCCACGCCTCCGCCGCGCCGCGGATACGTGCAGCAGAGCCTGGGCACCGGCGTGATCGTCAGCAAGGACGGCTACATTCTCACCAATCACCACGTGGTCAAAGACGCGGATGAAGTCGTCGTCAGGCTCTCGGACGACCGCACCTTCGACGCGAAGATCGTCGGGACCGATCCCCGCACGGACGTCGCGGTGGTGAAGATCGACGCCGACGACCTGGTGCCGGCGGAGCTGGGCGACTCCGACGCCGTCCGCATCGGCCAGTGGGTCGTCGCGGTCGGCAATCCCTTCGGACTGTCCAACACCCTGACGGCGGGCATCGTCAGCGCCAAGGGACGCTCCCACGTGGGGATCGTCGATTACGAGGACTTCATCCAGACGGACGCGGCCATCAACCCCGGCAACAGCGGCGGACCGCTCGTCGATCTCTCCGGACGCGTGGTGGGCATCAACACCGCCATCTTCACCCGCAGCGGCGGCTACATGGGCATCGGCTTCGCCATTCCCATCAATATGGCCAAGTCGGTCATGGACAGTCTTATCAAGAAAGGGCGGGTGATCCGCGGCTGGCTCGGCGTGCTGATCCAGCCGCTCGACGAGGGATTGGCCCGCTCCTTCGGATACGAGGGCAAAGACGGCGTGCTGGTGGGCGACGTCACGCCGGACAGCCCGGCTGAGAAAGGCGGCATGAAAGAGGGCGACATCATCATCCGCTACGAGGGCAAGCCGGTCCCCGACGTGAAAACGCTTCGCGCGATGGTGGCCGACACCCAGCCGGGGACCAAGGCCCAGATCGAGGTCTTCCGCGACGGGAAAAAACGCACGCTCTACGTGAAGATCGGTGAGCTTCCCGAACAGGGAGCGATCGCCCGCGGGTCCGCCGACGAGGAGAACCTCGGCATGACCCTCCAGACACTCACGCCCGAACTGGCCCAGCGGCTCGGCTACGACGCCGACCTGGAGGGCGTCCTGGTGACGGATGTCGATCCGCTGGGCGTGGCGGCGCGGGCGGGCATCCGGCCCCGAGACGTGATCCTCAAGGTACAGGGCAAACCTGTCGACAGCGTCCGCGCGTTCCGCCGGGAGCTGTCCCGGCACGATCTGCGCAAGGGGGTTCGTTTGAGAATCCAAAGCGGCGAGAACCAACACTTCGTCTTCCTTCGTAAAAGGAAATGAGCGGCGCGGAGGCGCCGGATGACGGGACGCGTGGGGAGACGTTCCGACCGATCGGGGCCGGCTGATGGAAGACATGGGCCGCCCCCGGCGGAACGTCGCCCCGCCCTTGGTCGAACGCCTGAGACCGAAATCGTCGAGAAGACGGCGACCGGGAGGCGGCGCGGTTCCACACCCGCCGCCTGGCGCCGATGTCGAGGACTCGGAAGGAGGTGAGCGACCATGCGGTTCCTGCAAGGGTTCCTGCTGGGGATGTTCGGACTTCCCCTGCTGTTCGTGGCGGGGGTGATCCTGTGCAACCTGCTGGGGCACACTTGAATCATCCGTGGCCCGCCTGTCGGCCCCGCGAAAGCGGGGTTTTTTTCGTGTCCGTCCTCCCTTGATTTCAAGCGGCACGGGCGGACCCGCCTGCCGGTTCCGGAAAAAGAAGCTCCACAGGGCGGGAAGCGACTCCATTCGGCATGGCGGCTGACCGCCGGTTTCCCGCTCGATCCGCACGGCGCGGTGGCGGATTTCCTTTCTTTCTGGTAGTTTCCAAAGTACAATAGTTGATACTCCGTAATTACTTCCGCCGCGTCTTCGCGCCCGGCCTGTTCCACAGGCGGGCAGCGGCGCGGCGAGGGAGGTCCGATCGTGCCCCACACCAAGGAAACGCTCGACAAGATGGCCTCGGAGATCTTCGATCTCTACCTGCTGATCGCCATCGCTCGTTCTCGCCGTCCCGTCGGCCAGGACGACCTCTCCGAGTCCGAGTTCGTCACCCTGGACGTCCTCAGCAAGGAAGAGCCTCTCACCATCGGCCAGATCCAGAAACGGGTCGGGGTGCTGCCGGCTCAGATGTCGCGGATCATCCGCGCCCTGGAGGAGCAGAGCGGGCGAGGCTACGTGGAATGCCGGATCAATCCCAAGGATCGCCGGCGGGTGGACGTGTATCTGACCGCTGCCGGCCGGAAGGCCCATGCCGACTACCGGGCGACCCGCCTCCGCTCCATGCACGAGGTGCTGGCCGTCCTCCCGCCCGAAGACCGCCTCGACTTCATGCGGATGTTGCGGAAGATCCACGAGGCGTTCGAGAAGCGGATGCGGGGCGGCTGATTTCATATCTAAACATAAATATTCTCTTGACGAAACAGTTCTTTGTTGTATACTTTCTGGTGATCGGACCGTTTCCCGCCCGGCGGTGCGGGGCTGCCGGGTCGATGGCCGGAACGGGGGCGATCGAATAGGAGGTGTGGTCATGGTGCGCAAGGTGCTGGGCGTCGGGTGGATTCCTTGTCTGGCGGGGATGTTCGCGGCGGGGTCCGGCGGGCAAGCGGCTCAGGCATGGCACGGCGGATACGGATATGCCGCCTATTCCTCATGCGATACCTACGTTCCCCCGCCGGTGGAGGTGGTGACGACGTACGTCGAGCCGGTGCGGGTGTATCGCTATCGGGTGTACGAGGAGCGGCCCTACGTGGTGGTGCGGCATCGACCGGCCTATCGGCTCTATTCGTACGAGCATCGTTATGCGTATCCGCGTTACCACGTGCGGGTGCGGCGACACCATCACCACCGCCGCTTCGGGTTTGGGTTCAGGCATCGGGTACACCGTCACCACCGTCATCACCGCTGGTGGGCGTTCTCCTACCACGGGGATTGAACCGGCCCGGGAAAGGGGTGCTCCCCGCGCAGCGGAGGGGACGAGCAGCGGGTTCCGAATCGCCGAAAGGGGCGTTATCCCTGCTCCACCAGGCGATCGATCAGGTAGCTTGATTGCTCCAAGGCCTGAGAGGTGAAGTCCCCGAACGTTTCGCGCACCTGCTCGAAGGCCGTTCGGAAGGCCTCCCGGTCCCGCGTGACAATGATGTCCCGCAGCGCGCCCGCCGATTCCACGAACGTTTCCGTGATCCGCGCCGCCTCGGGATTGTCCATCTCGATGGAGGCATACAGATCGGACGACTGCGCGAAATGCCGCGCCGTCATCAGCAGTTCCATCAGGTAGACGGGCGAGGTAAAAGCCAGCGTCTCCTGCACGTCCACCCCGAGCGCGGTGAGCGTCCGCCCCATCACCTCGGTGGAGAAATGGACGAGCACCTGGACGACGGCCATGGCGCGGTCGTGTTCCTCAGGCGTCGCTTCCTTGATGACCAGCCCGCGGGCATGGAACATCTGCGTAAGCCACCGGAGCCATTCCTCCCCCCGCCCGGGGCAGACCACCACCCGCTGGCCCTGAACGGAATGAACGGTCGGTCCGAAAAGCGGATGCGTCCCCACCACCGAGGCGTGCGAACAGGTGAGCATCGCATCCATGGCGGGGCCTTTCAACGAGGTGACGTCCATCAGCAGGGCGTCCTCCCGCACGAGCGGTCCCAGACGGCGGATCACCTCCACCGTGCGGTCGATGGGCACGCTGATGACGACGACGTCGGCGGCCGCTGCGGCCTCTTCCGGCGTGAGCGGCGTTTCCAGGTCCGCAACCATCACCGCGTGACCGAGGTCGGCGAACAATCGGGCCAGGAACCCGCCCATCGCGCCGCGTCCGCCGATGACGGCCACCGACTTTTGCTCCACGTCCGGGGGGAGCTCGGCCTTGAGCGCCGCCTGGCGGTCCCGGCTGCCGCGGAGCACCAGACGGAAAAGCCCTTCCACCAATTGCGGGGCCAGTCCGAGGGTCACCGCCCGCTCGCTGCGGTCCCGGAGGATCTCCCGCTCGCGCACCGGGTCGCGGATGGGCACCGCGTGGCGGCGCTTGTACTCGGCGATTTCCGCCACCAGCGCGTTGCGCCGCGCCCATAAATGCAGCACCTCGTGGTCGAGGGCGTCGATCATCGCCCGCAGGACGGGCAGCGGACGCGCACTCGCTTCCGGATTCGACGGAGTCGGGTCCATGTCGGCTTTCCTCCAGGAGGTGACGCACCGGGACGGCCCACGCGGCCGGGAAATCCGGATCAAGCTAAGAGAGCCGGCGAGATCGTCAAGCCGTGACGACAAGAACACGCGCGGGGACGAGCGATTCCGCCTCAGTGCATGGAGACGGGATCGACGTCCACGATCAAGGTGGCGGAAGTGCGCAGCGCCCGATCCGTTTCCAGGCGGGCCATCAACATCCGCAATCGGGAGGCGTCCGCCGTCCGGATGAGCAGGTCGTAGCGGTATTTGCCGCGGAGGCGGGCGATGGCACAGGGATTGGGACCGAGCACGTCCGAGTTAGGCAGATTCATCCGGCCGATCGTTTCCCGAATCCGATCGGCGAGGGCTTCGGCCTCCGTGCAGGTTGTGTCGTGCCGCTTGTGTGACACCACCAGGCGGGCGAGGCGGCGGAACGGCGGCAACCCGATCTTGCGGCGGGCGGCAAGCTCGCTGCGGACGAACCCCTCGTAATCGTGACGAACGGCGTAGCGCAGCGCCGGCAGGTCGGGAGCGGCCGTCTGCACCACCACCCGTCCCGGCGTATCGGCCCGTCCCGCGCGACCGGCCACCTGCGTGATCAACTGAAAAAGCTTCTCCTGCGCCCGGAAATCGAAGGTCAGTCCCGTGGCATCGGCATCGACCACGCCCACGAAAGAAACATGCGGAAAATCAAGCCCCTTGGCGACCATCTGCGTGCCCACCAGCACGTCGATGCGCCGGGCGGAAAAGTCCTCGATCACCCGCTGATACCTCGCCCGGTGGGTCATGGTGTCGCTGTCCACGCGGGCGATCCGCACGCGCGGGAACCGCTCCGCCAGCACGTCCTCCACCCGCTGCGTCCCCAGACCGAGGTACAAAAGAGGCTGTCGGCAGTTGACGTTCGCGCAGTGCGTCGGCGTGGGAAACCGCGCCAGGCAGTAATGGCAGACCGACTGTCCCGTCGCCCGGTGGGCCACCAGACCCACCTGACAGTTCGGACACGTCACCCGCGTCTTGCAGGCGGGGCAGAAGATGCGATGCGCCAAGCCCCGCCGGTTGACCAGCAACACCGCTTGTTCCCCGCGCTCGAGGGCTTCGCCCAGCATCCGCCGCATCGGCTCGGAGAGAACCACCGGACCCTTCCGCTGCGCCAGCTCGTCCCGCATGTCCACCAGGTAGACCTTCGGCAGCGGGTTGTCGCGGACCCGCCGGCGCAGCACGACCTTGCGATAGTCCGGGCGATGTTCGCTGTGATAGAAGGTCTCGACGGCGGGGGTCGCCGAGCCCAGCACCACGGGGATACCGTTGAGCTTGCCGCGCATGATGGCTACGTCCCGCACGTGGAACCGCGGCGCCTGGAGGTTCTTGTAGCTAGACTCCTGCTCCTCGTCGACGCAGATCAAGCCCAACCGCGGACAGGGGGCGAAGACCGCGCTGCGCGTCCCGATCACGACGTTCCGCTCCCCTTCCGCGATCCGCCGCCACATCCGCGACCGCTCCGCACCGGTGAGCCGACTGTGCAGCACGGCCACCCGCTCGAACCGCTCGGCCAGACGAACCACCAGTTGCGTCGTCAGGACGATCTCGGGGACGAGCAGAATCGCCTGTTTCCCCTCCACCAGCACGCGGCGGATGGCGTGGATGTAGACCTCGGTCTTGCCGCTGCCGCTGACGCCGTGCACCAGCGTGACGCCGAAGCCGCCGCGGGCGATCTGCGATCCGATGACCGCAAGAGCGTTACGCTGCTCCGCGTTGAGTTCGTAATCCGGTTCCCGAACGGCGGTCGGCTCCTCCGCATCGGGCA
>CAZNQN010000066.1:0-9051 GCA_964574925.1 uncultured Phycisphaeraceae bacterium
CCCGTGACCAGCACGCATCGACCCCGCAGCGCCCGTCCGATGAGCTCGGCGTCCAGCTCCACCGGTTCCCGTCCCAGCAGGTCGGCGATGTCCACCTCCCGCAACGTGGAGACCCGCACTCGTCCTTCGATCACGTCGGTCACCGTGGGCACCGTGCGGAACAACACGCCCAACCCCTCGCACCGTTCCACCAGCGTGCGGATGAAACGGGGCGAGGCTTGCGGAATGGCGATCAGCACCTCCCGCACCTGCCGCTCCTCGCACACCTCCCGGATGCGATCCGTTCGCCCGATGACCTCCACGCCGTGGATCTGCCCGTGCAGTTCCGGAACGTCGTCGTCGAGGATGCCCACGCACTCGTACCGTTCCCGCCGGCTGCGGAACAGTTCGCGCACCACCGCTTCGCCCGCGTCTCCCGCGCCCACCACCAGCACGGGAAGGCTTTCCCCGCTCAGCCGCGGTTGCAGATCTTCATAGTAGAAGCGCACCAGGATCCGCGCCCCGCTGACGGCCGCCACCGTGGCGGCAAGATCCAGCGCGAACACCGACGACTGGCGAAGGTACGGCGACGGACCGCGGTCGATCAGGGGATAGCCCGTCAGATGCAGCCACAGGTTCTCCACCACGAAATACACGCACAGCACCACGAACGTGCCGATCAGGGAGGCACTGATGACGCCGAACAGGTCGCGCAGCCCCACGTATCGCCAAGAGCGCCGATACTGCCCCGTCGCGTGGAACACCACCAGTTTCGCGGGCAGCGCGATGGCCAGCAGCGGCAGGTACAGCTCCGAAAACCACGCGTGGACGAGATTGTCGCCCCGCAGGTGCCGGAACCGGAAATTGTACGCCAGCAGAAACGCCGCCAGCAGCGCCCCCGCGAACAGCAGGGCGTGCGCCGTGACCACCAGCAGCATCCGGTGCCGCAGCATCCATCCCGGCCAGGGCGAATCGATCTTGTCCGGGACATCCGTCACGAGGCCGCCATCCGCGCGAAAGGCTCGGTGCCAGGATCGGTCATCGGAGGGTTCCTCTCCAGCGGCGGGCTACGGTTCCGGGGATGCGGACGGAGAGGGCCCGCGCAGCGCCGCCTCCGCCAGCGCGGACCAGCGGGCGTACCGGGTGTCCGGATGTGCGCTCGCGATTCGGTCGAGCACGACCGCCGCTTCCCGCCGATCGCCCAGGGTCCACCGGACGAGGGCGTCGAGGGCGAGCAGTTCCGCGGGCGCGTCGGGCGTGCCCGCCAGCGACTGCGTGACGACGCGCACGCGAACCGCCTCCCGCGTCGAGGAGAACCGCGGCAGACGATCCGCCTCCATGACGAACGGATTCTGTACGTGTTTGGTCAGCGATTCGAAGACGCGCACGGCCGTTTGCAGCGATCCCATCGCCAGATGGCAGAGCAGTTCCCCCATCCGCGGATGCACGTCCGCCGGGTCGAATTCCTGGGCCGTTTCGAAGTAGCGGGCGGCCGATCGGTACCGTCCCGCCGCGAAGTCCTCCTTGGCCTTTTTCTCGGCCTCGGCGCGCAGCGCCTCGACGCGCGACGCCAGACGCGCTTCCAGCGTGGGAAGCCGTGCCGGCGGCGGCACCTCCGACGCAGCGGAGAGCGGCTCGCCGGTAGCGACGGCGCCCACCGTCGCCATTCGTCCCCCTTCACCCAGGCCTGCCCGTCGGATGGGGGCCGTCAACGCCGTCGCCGCGATCAACGCCGTCCGCCGCTCGATGGCCCGTTGAATCTCCGTGCCGGGCGGAAGCGGGGCACGTTTGCCGAATCCGCCGTAAAGCCGCATCGCCCGTTCCTGCTGCTGGAGTCGCTGAAGGATCTGACTGCGCGACGGAGCCGCAAGCGGAAGCGTCAGCCACGGCTCCAGCAGGGACCGCCGGCGACGGAAATTCTCCATCAGCGAAAACGGGCTCAATCCGCCACGGCGGTTCGGGCGCCGGCCGTATTCCTGGTAACTTTGAAGGATCTGTTTCTGCACCTCGTTCTGATACACGCTCAACGCCCGCCGTTCCCGATAGATGGGCTGCGCGTTGCCGTACGCGTCGGTGGTCGTCGCCGGGCTGTAGACCTCCACCACCTCTTTTCGCGTCTGGGCATGAGCCGGTGTCACCCGGCCTGCGAGGCCGACCGCCACGAGGACGGCAAGGACAAGAGGCTGGCGTGGATGCGCCCATCTTGCGAGCAACGGGTGATGTTTCTGGATGTCGAGCCGCATCTTGAATCGTCCGGGGCACGCCGGTGCAAGAGGACGACGAACCCGGCAAGGGCATACGCCGTCGGCCGCCGGTGCCGGCACCCCTATCGTAGCATCGGCAAAACCCGCGGCAGGGGTCAATCCAAACCCTCCTCCCGGCATTGTAGGGGGGCTTTCGTGCGAGGGACAATCGAAGGCCGGACCGCCGGGACGTGAACCTAGAACCGCCGCTGGACGATGAATTCCGCCAGCGCGGTCAGCGTTTCCTTCGCCTCCGACGGCGGCAGCGGTTGCAGCGACTGCACCGCACGGGCGACGTAGTCTCGTGCCGCTCTCAGCGCGTAGTCGAAACTGCCGGCCTCATGCAGCAACCGCCGCACCACGTCGTGAGAGAGCACGACCTCTCCCCGAACGGCCTGTCGGAGACGGGCCGCCGTCTCCGCATCCGCCTGCCGGACGGCGTGCAGCGTCGGCAACGTGAGCTTGCCGAGCGACAGGTCGGCCGCCAGCGTCTTGCCCACCTCCTTCGGGTTCCCGCAGAGGTCGAGCACGTCGTCGACGATCTGGAACGCCACCCCGCACGCCATCCCGTAGTTTTGCAGCCCGCGGACCGTCTCCTCCTCCGCGCCGGCGTAGTGGGCGCCCAGTTCGCAGGCGACGGCCGTCAACGCCCCCGTCTTCCGCTCGATGATGGCGAAATAGTCTTCTTCCGACAGGTCGTCGCGCCCGCGGGCGGCGTTCTGCCACAATTCACCCTCGCACACGCGGTTGGTGGTGGCGCCGATCCGCCGCGAGGCGTGTTGATCCCCAAGACCGCTGCAAAGATGAAAGGCGTGCGAAATCAGATAGTCGCCGAGCAGGATCGCCGTCACGTTGCCGTCCGTCCGCCGAATCGTGGGTTGTCGGCGCCGCTCGTCGGCCTCATCCAGCACGTCATCATGGACGAGCGTGGCCACGTGGACCATTTCGACCACGGCCGCCAGCGTGCGGTGAGCGGGCGCGAGGGAGCCGGCCGCCCGGGCGCTCAGCAGCAACAGGGCGGGGCGGAGCATCTTCCCGCGATAGGCCTGCAATCGCGCGCAGAGTTCGTTCACACAGGGCAGATCACTGACGAGTTCGGCGTCGAAGAGGTCCGCGGCCGCGGCCAGCTCCTCCCGGATCGGCGCGTACAGGTCGTGCAGGACGGGAGGATACGCTGAGGTCATGCGACGTTCACGAACGGGGAGCATGGGGCGATTGCCGTCCTGCGGCGACCGAAAGGCGTCCGGGCGCCGGGGCCGAAACACACGGGACGACGGCGGCGACCGTCGCCCGCTCGTAGACCGATCCGCACCATGGGCGGCATTCTACCGGGAAGGAGGGACCGGCGTCAGCCGCTTTCAAATGTTTTGAAAGGATCGTTCGCGTCGGCGGCTTGCGATGCCGGCGGTGTCATCTTCGCTGCGCAGCAGGCCTCCGCATCCGAACGGTTGCCCGTCCGGTGAGGGCTACGCCCGATCGTCGCTTCGTTTGAGCGGCCCCCCACAGATCGCTTCGATCGCCGCCCCATGGGCAGCATCATCAGGCCCGTCGCCAGCAGCGGCACCATCCCCATGCCCGTCGCGCCGCAAAGCAGACCGCGCGGCGGCATGGTCGTAACGGCCATCCTGTCGAGCGCCCGCCGCTCCACCGCCCGGTTGATCGCCTTTTCCACCGACGATCCGTCCACGCCGGGCAGCGCCTGGGAGAGAAAGTCGGACAGTTCCGTAAACGGCCGGCCCAGCGTCGCCGCCGCCCCCGTCCCCGCCGGTCCGTCCGCCACGCGGACTTCCAGCGATGCCGTCAGATCGAGCGGCTCGTCCGCCGTCACCGTGTACGTGTACGGATGGTCCTGCGACGGAATCGCCAGAATGATCAGTTGCCCCTCGTTCTCCATCGTGCGAAGCACGTCCAGGCTGCTTTCGTCCACGTCCAGAGTGGCCAGTTCGTCGAGGCTGATGCGGTCGATACGCATCGGGCCGCTCGTGGATGTCACAATGTCTCCGTTCGCCTGACCGGTGATCGTCGCAGTGGTGGCGAACAGTTCGGCCCCTGTGTCACCGCGTGTCACCCGCACGCTCAAGGCCACCGACAGGGGCGAAAGATCGTCGTCCGCCTGCGCGGCCCAGACGAGAACGGCGCCGTTGAGGAACACTCGGCTTTGCACCTCCCGCGCGCCGCTTGCGTCGAAGGTGATCTCCGGATCGGCCGCAGGATTGCCCGGCGTGGTGAACAGGATGGTCCGGGTTTCCTCGGCCGAGGCGGTCACCCGATAGGACACCGATTCGCTGTTGGAGTAGCTTCCCGCTTCGAGGGCGAATTCGGCCGGGTTGTCCGATCCTTCCAGGTCCGGATCGGTGAACACGCTGAATCCCTGTCCGGTGGCGATCAGCGCTTCGTCCAACCCGGTCGTCCGCAGCGATCCCGTCGCCGACAGCGGCAGCACCGACGGATCGTCCGTCAGCGCGTCTTCATCGCTGACGAGCGATCCGGCCTGGCCGTCGATGAACTCCTCCACCTGGACGCGGACGCCGGCCTGCGAATCGATCACCGTCGCCCGTGCCGTGGAAAGCACCGCCCCCAGGACCGCTCCCGCCACACATACCGGCAGCGTCCCGCTCAGGCCGCGTCGTACAAGAATGGTTTGCATCCGTATTCCCCCGACTCGATTCCCCCTGAGGCACCTTGCGGAGCCTCGGCGAAACGGTCGCTCCGTCCCGCCGGTCCGCGCGGCGGTCGATCCCGCCCCCGCTTCATCCCGCGGCGTGATCCCGCCGAAAGTTCCTTATCGTATTGTAACTTTTTGCACCGCGCAGGTCGAGGCCGATCCCGCTTTTCTACGCCCGCTCCGGGCCCGGCGGGCATCCTTGCGGCTCCGGCAACCAGTTTCCGCCTCGCCGCACGAGCCGCACGAACGGGGCGTCCGGTCGTTTCACGGCCCGTGCCTTCAGGGCGGCGATCGTCTCGCCCAGCACCGGATGCATAAGCTCCGCCGCCAGTTCCGCCAGCGGCTCCAGCACGAACGCCCGCCGGTCGAGGCGCGGATGGGGAAGCGTCAACCCTTCGTCATCGAGAACGCAATCGTCGTAAAGCAGCAGATCGATGTCGATCGTCCGCGGCCCCCAGCGTTGCTCCCGCCGCCGCCCCAGCATGTCCTCCGTCCGCGCCGCCAGCGCCAGCAGCGTGCGCGGTCCGTGCGCCCACCGCACGCGGATCACCGTGTTGAGGTATGCGCCTTGTCCCGCGGGACCGCCCACCGGTTCGGTCTCATAGACCGACGCGACGCCCGATGTCCGATCCACGCGCAGACCGGGGTCGCGTTCGAGCAGCATCACCGCCCGCCGCAGATGATCCAGCCGGTCGCCCACGTTGGAGCCGAGTCCCAGATAGGCAATGTGCGCGGCAAGCGACGGCGGCATGTTCGCTTCGTGTCCTACCATCGGATGCGCCCGATGCGGCGGCCGGCTTCCGCCAGCCGCTCCTCCGCGACCGTCAGGGCGAAGCGGACGTACCCTTCCCCGGATTCGCCGAAGCCGCGTCCCGGAATGGCGACCACGGCTGCTTCCTCCAATAGACGCCGCGCGGTGGAAGCCGAGTCTTCCCCCTCCGGGCAGCGCGCCCATACATAGAACGTCGCCCCCGATCGCTGGACCCACCACCCGGCGGCGATCAGGGCGTCGACCAGCACCCGCCGCCGGCGACGATAGGTCTGCACGATCTCCCGCACCTCCGGACGGTCGAAGCCGTCGAGAGCGGTGATCGCGGCCTCCTGAATCGCCCCGAACACGCCCGAATCGAGGTTGTTCTTCACCTCCGCAAGGGCGGCCAGCGCCTCCGCCCGCCCCGCCGCGAACCCCACCCGCCATCCCGTCATGTTGAACGTCTTGGAGAGCGAATGGAGTTCCACGGCCACATCGAGCCCGCCCGGCACCTGGAGGATGCTCGCGGGCGGTTTGCCGGTGTAGACCTCGGAATAGGCGGCGTCCTGGGCGATGGTCAGGTCGAACTGGCGGGCGAAGGCGACCGCTTCTTCGAAAAAAGAGGGCGGCGCCTCCACGGAGGTGGGGTTGTTCGGATAGTTGAGCCACATCAACCGTGCCCGTCGTGCAACGTTCGTGGGAATCTCGTCCAGGGCGGGAAGGAATCCGCGCGTGGCTTTCAACGGGATGCTATGGACGTCGGCGCCGGCCAGCACGGCGCCCGACCGGTAGACCGGGTAGCCGGGGTCGGGCACCAGCACCACGTCGCCGGGATTCACCAGCGCCAGCGGCAGATGCCCGATGCCCTCCTTCGTGCCGATCAGCGAGAGGATCTGACGATCGGGATCCAGGGAGAGGTCGAAACGACGTTGAAGGAACCGGGCCGCCGCCTGCCGAAACGCGCTCGATCCCCGCGTGGAAGGGTAGCGATGATGGGCGGCGTCCGCGACGGCCTCGCGCATCCGGGAGACGATGAACGCCGGCGTGGGCAGATCGGGATCCCCGACGCCCAGGTCGATGACGTCTCGTCCAGCGCGGAGGGCCGCCTCCTTGAGCCGGTCGATCTCCACGAACAGGTAGCGGGGGAGGCGGTTCAGACGCTCGGCGCGGATGTCGTCCATCGTCGGGATCGGCTCCTTCGGCCGGGATCGGGAAAGCATCACGCGGCGAATGTAGAAAAGCGGTTTGCCGTCGTCAATGCAAAGGCTCGCCGTCGATTCGCGGCATGAGCTTGCAAAGGGATGATCACCGGCGACGAGGCGCGGGTACGCGCCCTGCGCGCCGCCCGTTTCCGCTGTGCCTGCGTGTCCGAAGCGCAATACGCGGCGCGCCTCACGACCGTTTGCGGAACACCATCAACGTGTGTGCGAGCAGGAGGGGCGTGAACTCTTCCCGCGGAAAGACGTGCCGGTCCACGGCGGATCGCACCCCGGGCACGACGTCCGGCCGGCCGTTGTGCGGGCCGTAACCGTAGTCATGGAACGCCAGGAACCCGCCGGGCGCAAGAAGCGGTGCATAATGCTCGATATCGGCGGCGACCTGTTCGCGCTCGTGGTCTCCGTCGATGAAGATCAACCCCGCCGAACCGGGAGCGAAAAGCCGGAATGCCTCGTCGGAACGACGGACCACCTGGATGAGGCGGGGCAGCTCCCCGATGCGTTGCAGCGCCTGGCGACAGGCCGCTATGTTCGCCGGGTTCCCTTCGTGCGGGTCGATGGAAACGAGCAGGTCGCGGGCGCGTTTCGACCGCAGTCCCCGCGCGAGCATGGCCAGCGAAAGCCCGCGGTATGATCCGATCTCGATGACACATCCCGCCTTGCCGGCGGCTGTCCCCGCGAGTGCGTGCAGCACGCATCCCTCCACGGGGTAGAGCCACGGCTCGCCATCGAGGAGTTCGGCCATCTCGCGGTCGCTGAACCCGCCCCAGGAGATGCCGGCTGCGTCCAGAAGGATCCGGGCGATCCGTTCGGCATTACGCCAGCGGGTGTCGCTGTGGAACAGGTCGTCGTCGGGACAGGGCTCGGTTTGCAGGAACACCTCCCGGAAGCGGCGGTCGGGGTCGCGGGTGAAGGGTTCGTATCGCTGCGGGTCGGTCGTTCCGGCCGGGAAAAGGAGTTTGCCCATTGTGACATTGAGCTCCGGGAATCCCCTCGCCTGCTGGAACAGGGCGGCGGGGCGGAGGGCGCACCGGCGCGGAAGGCGTTCCTTGGGGCGGATGGTCAGGCCCGGCGGGTCCCGTGTCACCTCGAACCAGGAAACGGCGGGGCCAAGAAGATGGACCGGCACGTCCGCCGCCGGCCTGCCGGTGAACGGGTGGACAGGGTGTTGGTTCGTCGAAACCGTCCCGCTCTGCATGTTCGTTTCGATCGGGGGTCGAACTTCCGTGATCGCGCGGATATCACAAGCAATCCGGGCCAGAATGTTACGATCATTATCGGACGGACGGGGACGCGGCTTCAGCCGAGGGATTCGTCGGCAACGTTCTGTCGAAAAACGGGTTGCGAATCTTTCCACAGCCGGACGGGTTGAACGGCAACGCGCGGAACGACCGATAGCCTTCGTGATGGCGGAAAGATTTGACAGGCCGATTCGCGTCGGATTGATCCACACCCGCGAGCAGGGCGGCGGGGCGGAAAGCTGCGTGCGCCTGTTGCGGGACGGACTGATCCGGCGGGGGCACGAGGTGACGCTCTGGGTGGGACGCGAACCGGTGAGGGGTCCGAACACGCGGGTGATCCCGACGCGCGCCGAGGATCGCATGAGCGCCGATCGTTATGCGCGGAAAGGTTTCTTCAGTCTCGGCCTTACCGCTTCGAAAAGGTTTTCGCAATCTGACGAAATATCGAATCTTGACCTTGTGCATTTTCACAACCTTCACGGTCACTATTTTTCGCTCGATGCGATGCCGCTTGTCGCGCGGAAAGTGCCGATCGTATGGACGTTTCACGATTTTTTCCCGTTCACCGGCGGGTGCGCGTTCCCGTTCGCCTGCGAGCGGTGGCGGGAACGGTGCGGATCGTGCCCGCAACTGGGGCGGTATCCGATCGTGACGCCGTTCGATCGGACGCGGCGAATGCTGTCGATCAAGCGGCGCCTGTTCGGCGATCTGACGCTGACGATCATCACGCCGTCCCGGCACCTCGGAGAGGCGGGGCGGGAAAGCGGGATGTTCCCGCGGGCGGAGTGGCGGATCGTGCCCTATGCGGTGGATCTGGAGACGTTCCATCCGCAGCGGGCGGCTGCGCGAAAGACGCTGGGGATCGAGCCCGATGCCTCGGTGGTGATGCTGGCGGCCCAGGGACTGGACGATCCGCGGAAGGGGATCGACCACGCGGTCGGCGCGCTGGCGGATC
>CAZNQN010000067.1:0-9019 GCA_964574925.1 uncultured Phycisphaeraceae bacterium
TCTTGGCCTGGAGGAACAGTTGCAGGTAGTCGCGTCCGCCGGCCTTGGAATCCGTTCCCGACATGTTGAACCCGCCGAAGGGCTGGACGTCCACCAGCGCGCCGGTGCACTTGCGGTTGAAGTAGAGGTTGCCCACGTGGAATTCGTGCCGGGCGCGTTCCAGGCGGATGCGATCCTTGGAGTACAGCGCACCGGTCAGTCCGTATTCCGTGCCGTTGGCCACCTCCAGCGCTTCGTCGAAGGTCCGCACGGGAATGACGGCCAGCACCGGACCGAATATCTCCTCCTGCGCGATGCGGGCGTCGGGACTGACGCCGTCGAAGATCGTCGGCGGGACGAAGTAGCCCTTCGTCGGGACGTCGCCGTCGGCCAGCACGGGGCGCCCCTCTTTCCGCCCGATGTCGATGTACCCGTGAATTTTCTCATAGGCGGGCTTGTCGATCACGGCGCCGAGGAAGAAGTTCTCGGCCGAGGTGGTGTCGCCGATGGTCAGTGTCTTGGCACGTTCCACGACCCGTTCCAGCAGGGCATCGTGGACGGCCTCGTGCACGATGAGCCGGCTGCACGCCGAGCATTTCTGCCCCTGGAAGCCGAAGGCGGAGGTGACGACGCCTTCCGCGGCGGCGTCGAGGTCGGCCGTTTCGTCCACCACGATGCAATCCTTCCCGCCCATCTCCAGCACCGTGCGCTTCAGCCAGATCTGTCCCTCGCGGACGATCGACGCCTTCTCGAAGATGCCCACACCCACTTCGCGCGAGCCGGTGAACGAAACGAATCGGGTCAGCGGATGGCACACCAGCGCGTCGCCGACCGTCCGGCCGGGACCGGGCAGGAAGTGCAGCACGTTCTTCGGCAGACCGGCTTCGTGCAGGATCTCGACCAGAAGCGCCGCGACCACGGGGGCGGTGCTGGCCGGTTTGAGGACGACGGTGTTGCCCGTGACCAGGGCGGCCGAGGTCATCCCCGTGCAGATCGCCAGCGGGAAGTTCCACGGCGGGATCACCACGCCCACGCCGAGGGGGATGTATCGGACCTCGTTCTCCTCGCCGGGATAGGGCGTGACGGGTTGCGGCAGGGCGAGGCGCATCATCTCCCGCCCGTAGAACTCCAGAAAGTCGATGGCCTCGCACACGTCGGCATACGCCTCGATCCAGCTCTTGCTTTCCTCGAAGCATTGCCAGGCGGCCAGCTCGTAGAGCCGTCGCCGCATGATGTGGGCGGCCTTGATGAGGATCCGCGCCCGCGCGCAGGGGTCGAACCGGCTCCAGGTCTTGAAGGTCTCGGCCGCGCGACGCACCGCCCGGTCCGCAAGGTCCACGTTCGCCTTGCTCACCACGCCCACCACACGATCGGGGTCGGCGGGACTGGTGGAGGTGAACGTCTCCGTCGTCTCGACCGGTTCGCCGTCGAGCCAGAGGGGATAGGTCCGGCCCAGTCGTCCCCGGACCTGTTCCAGGGCGGCGAGCATCTTCCTGCGGGGTTCATCCTGATTGAAATCGACGTAAGGTTCGGGCGTAAATGGCGGCAGCATGGTTCCCTTCCTTCTTCGATGCTTTCCGAACGCCGTTCCCGCCGCAGCTTCGAGGGCGGCGGCGTCACGATCCGGCGATCGTTTTACCGCAGGGGGAAGGGTTTGACCAGCCGGAAGCAAGGGGGTAGCCGACCGCCTCGGACCGGCCTTCGGGGGCTTGAGGTTTCGCTTCAAACGCCGGTTTCCGCCGGTGGGAATCCGCCGCCGCAGGACGCCCGTTTTCCGGAGGCGAAGATGCCCGCTTTCTCACCCTGGCTACGTGCGGGCACGCACGTCTGCCTGTGCGTCGCGCACAGGCGGACGGTCGCGGTTCTGTCATAGCCCGCTCCCTCACGGTCGCGGCTCTGTTTGAAGACCGCTCCCTCGCGGTCGCACCTCTGTTCCGGCGCTCGCCGCCAGCCGGAGGTGTCCGCGCGGGCAGGAGCCCATCTCGGCAGCCGGTGATGGGGGAAATGACTTACGGGAGCGTGGCGCCGAACCAGACGGGATACGCATCCGCGCCGTTGAGCAGGTCGATCAGCCGGAGGATGTCCTGCGGGCCGACCGTCCCGGAGCGGTCCACGTCGAGGTCCGCCGGGGGGGGCGAGGTGGTCGCGAGGGTATCGACGAGGTGCTGGACGTCGGCCTCGTTGGATACGCCGTCCCCGGTCAGGTCGCCCGGCAGGAAGCCGAACGTCGCGGAGGTATTGCTGGGCACGTGGGTGATCGTGGTCCATGTTCCGGGCGTGATGGGCCGGTCGAGGACGACGGTCAGCGTGCCGGTGGTGTCGTCGGGGATCAGGAACTGGATGCCCGGCGAGGCGACCGAGCCGTTCTCCTCGACCAGCAGGTCGGTGGGCGCGACGGTGCTGACGAGTCCCCCTCCGCCCAGGAAGAAAAGCCGGAACGTGGTCCACCCGTCTGGGTTCGAGCCGTCCGGTTCCGAAGGCTGACGTCCGTCGATGGAGCCGTCGGCGGGAGAGCTCGAAACGATCCGCTGCGGACCGGCGAACCGCAGCGCCTGGAACGCGTTGACCCGCCCGTAGCCGTAGTAGTCGTCCCGCCCGACGAGCGGCGGTCCGCCGTTGGGGTTCCAGGTCAGGTCGTCGGCCGAGTCGCGGAGGATCTGACGGATGTCGCCGGCGGTGAGCTGGGGAACGAACGATTTCACGAGCGAGGCCACCCCGCTGACGTGGGGGGCGGCCATCGACGTTCCGCTCAAGCGAGCATAGGTCGTTGGGCTGTTGAGGGTGGAAAGGACGAAATCGCCCGGGGCGCAAAGCTCGATCTCAGGACCGAAGTTGCTGCTCCAGCGGAGGTTGACCACGGTGTTCGGGTTGGCGATGCGATCGTCTTCCGTGGTGCCGCTGACGGCGATCACTTCCGGGAAGCGGGCGGGGGCGGCCACCGTGCCGAACCCGCAGAGGTGGTCGTTGCCTGCGGCCGCCACCAGCAGCACGCCGTTGTCCGCGGCAAAGGCCACCGCCGATTCCAGCAGCGGCAGCGAACTGTCACAGAACTGGAAGCTCATGTTGATGATGTCGGCGCCGTGGTCGACGGCCCAGATGATCCCATCGGCCGCGTCGTCTTCGAATCCGAAGCATCCGGAGAATGCCTTCACCCGCAGGATGCTGACGTTCCAGTTGACGCCGGCAATGCCGAAGCCGTTGTTGCCGGCGGCGGCGACGATCCCCGCCACGTGCGTGCCGTGCGGGCAGGCGGCGTCCGTCAGGTCGGGATCGGTCGGATCGACGGCGTTGAACCCGGTGGGCAGGATGCGGTCGCGGAACTCGATGTGCGGCATGACGCCGCTGTCCACGATGGCGACGGTGACGCTTCCCGGGGTTCCGGTGTGCAAGGCCCAGGCTTCCGGCGCGTCGATGTCGGCGTCCGGCGTTCCCGCCGCCCCCATGCAGTCCTGTCCCGTGTTGTGCATGTCATACTGGTCGCAGAAACGATCGTCGTCGGGCAGAAGCTGCGTCTGACCGGGCACCAGTCCGGACAGCGTGCCGATGGCGTTGAGCGAGACCTGTTCCACCTGGGCGCCGGCCGCCGCCAGTTCCGCCGTCAGGGCGGGCGTGTCGGTTCCCGCGGGAACGTGGAGGACGTAATAGCGGTCCAGCCCGTACCGTTTCGCGGCGGCGAGGTTCTTCGGCAGGGTGCGGATCGCCGGTTCCATCCGCGTGACGCCCCATTTCTTCCAGGTGTTGCGAAGGGCGCGATTGAACGTCGGCGGAGGGGCACCCTCCCACACGCGGCGGGTGACGGTGCCCGTCTTGGCCGCCGCCACGGGCGTCTTCGCCGGGGGGAGCGCCTCCGGGGCCAGTCGGAGAATCACCGAGTCGGAGGCGTATCCGCCGGGGACGTCCGAGCGGGCCTGCGGCACGCCGGCCCGGATCGGAAACGGGGCGGTCAGGGCGGCCAGAACAACCGCGCATGCGCGGAGGTGTCGGCGGCGAGGACGGCCGCCGGTGTGTTCCGCCCGTTCGGCGTCCGGTCGCGCGGGCGATGTGGCGTTCCGTTTCAAGATCAAATCCGGTTTCCCCTTCCTTGATGGTCCCGCCGGATCGTGCCAAGCCCCGGTCAGGCCGCAACGGTCGTCAGCCCGTGCGGATTCCGGCCGGTGCGTGGGGCGTCCCCGTCGTGACGGCGAATTCCCCTCCGGTGAAACCATCCCCCTGGTGGGTCTTGATGCTTAATCATAGGGTTGGCGGGGGTGGGCATCAACCGCCGGGGAACGGTTCCCGGACCTCGCGGCGCCGCGCTCAACTGTTCCATATCGGACGTGTGCCGGCGAGAAAGCGGAGACGGCGGAACAGGTCGTTGCGGCGGCAGACCAGCTCGTGCAGCCGTCGGAGCGTTTCCTCGTCGAACCGTCCGGCGTATTTCCAGGCGATGATATCGTCTTCCAGCTCGGTCCAGCGGTAGGAGCCGGCCAGTTTCCGTTTCCGGCGGGTGTCGCGTCCGTCCAGAAGGCGGCGGACTTCCTTTTCGATGCGCTTCAACTCGACGGCGACGTGGTGCGCCTCCGTCCGGACGGCCTGGTCCTGGGCCACCCGCGCGGGGCGCTGCGACGGATCGTCTTCCGGCTCCTCCTCGATGGCGGCGGCATCCGAGGAGTCGTCGGGTTGCGAAACCTTGGGGGAAGGCGTCGGTGCCGTGCCCTCGGTCGCTTCCGCGTCCGGTTCGCCTTTGAGGGAGCGGACAAAACCGTCCAGCAGGGCCGGGTCGTCTTCCGGAACCGGCGCGTCGTTTTGCAGATCGTCGCCGTTTTCCGCGCCGTCCTCCGGTACGGAGGGAACAGGACGTTCAGGCGTGGACGAATCTGGTTCCGTCATCGTCCGGGCCTTTCGCCGAGCGAAAAAGATGGGGAACCGCGATCGTCCGCAGCGTCGGCCCGTTTGCCGGCGGCGGCGCCCGGCTCACGCAGTGCCGTCTGGATCGCGAGGACGGCGTAGGCGGTCACCAGGTGCGGGTTACCCTCGTACCAGCGGTCTTCGCTGTTGACCCAACTTCCGTCGTCTCGCTGGAGCGAGCGGAGTTTCCGGCAGAGGTCGGCGCGCCAGTTGTGCGGCCGGCCGACACCGTCCCGGATCACGTCTTCTCCCCAGGCATACAACGCACGGGCGAAGACGTAATAGTAGTAGTACAGCCCCTGCTTGGATTGTGCGCCGGGCATGTTGGGGTTGTGATCGAGCGTGTAGTGCCGGCGGATCCAGTCGTAGGCGGCCTGGACGCGCGGATCGTCCCGCTGGAGGTGGGCGTAGAGCAGACTCTTGAAGCCCGCGTAGGTCATCGATCCGTAGGAACGCAGACGGGGGCGACCGTCTTCCATCTCCGTGCCGGCCTTGGATTCCCCCCCGTTGGCCGCCGAGTAGATGAACCCGCCGTCGCGGGCGCCCTGGGCGAACGGTTGATCGTTGGTTTTGCCGAGCATCTGGCAGCGGGAGATGAAGACCATGGCTTTCCGGTAGACGGGATCGTCGGGCGGGAGCCCGCTTTGATGCAGCGCCTCGAGCATCAGTTGCGTGTTGGACAGGTCGGGGCGCTTGTGCTTGCCGTATCCCTGTCCGCCGTAAAAGGGGTTCGCCCGTTCGATCCCCTCGCCCTCGTCCCACTGGATTTTCTTCAAGAACCGCTGGGCCTGCGAGATCGTGGTGCGGTAGGCCGGATCGTGGAGACTCGACAGCGCCATCAGCGCCACGCTGGTGTGATAGTTCCGCAATCCTTCGCCGGGGATGTAGATGCCGCCGTCGGGCTGGACGAACTTCAGCACGTACGCCAGTCCGCGACGGACGGCATCGTGCTTCGGGCCGTAGCGCTCATCCTGGGCGAGGGCTTTGATCACAAGGGCGGTAATGGCCGGGTGCGGTTTCCCGAACGCCTCCCACGCGCCGTCGGGTCGCTGGACCGAGGCCAGGTAATCCGTTCCCCGCCGCATGGTCGCCTGCGCCTGCACGCGGTCGGCCATGGAAAACACAGGCGGCTGAGCAAGAGCGGCATCAACGCCGGCGGCGAGCACGGTGCCGATCGTGAAAACGACTGCAATGTTGGATTTGGTCATGGTGTTTCCGTCCGTTAACGAGGTCTCGTTGTTACGTTCATTATAGGGTGTTCAACCGGGCGGGCGAGGGGCGGGCGCGCCCGACGCCGATCAGGAACCTCTCTGTCCCTGTCTATTTGTCGTCGGCGAAGCGGCGGGACGACCCGTGTCCGTGCGCGGACAGGAATTCGTCGGTGACGGTGCTGCGGTCGGGCGGCGGGGGATGGCGTTTCAGAACCGACGCGGCATGGGCGGCGAGCGCGGTCATACAAAAACCGACGATCGCCACCAGTCCCGTGCCGACGGCAAGCCCGCGACCGCCGCCGTCGGCGAGTCCAGCCGTGATCGTCAGGGCGAGGGAGACGATCGTCACCGCGCCCGCGATGATGGTGCCGGCCCGGCCGCTACCGGGATGCTCGCCCTGCATGGCAAGCCCGACGGCCAGCAGCCCCATTCCGCCGACGCCCGCGACCATCGTGGCGAGAAGGGCGATCGTGGCTGACGCCGGTCGCTCGCCGGACGCGGTCGGCGGGGTTGATGAGGGCGGGGACATCCACTCGCCGAATGCGCCGAAGCCGCATGCGGTAAGCAGGAGCGCGATCCCCACGCCGAGGAACGCCTGCCCGATGGAGACGACCACCGCCCGCGGATGGGCGGCATCGGGCGCGCCTGCATCGGTGGGGGAGGGCGCATCCTGCGGATGATTCTCGTCCGGCGACATGCCGGAGAGCATACCCGCGCAGCCGGCCGGGAGCGACGGGGATTCGACCCCGGTAGGGGCCGCGGCCGGCGTCTTTCTCCGTCCCGGTTTACCTGTTCTCGGCGCGGACCACGAGGATGACGGCGTCGCCGTTTTCGACCGGCGCCGGCGAGGCGGCCAGCAGCGTAGGTTTGTCCATTTCGAGCGCGGTGGTGACGTTGGCGGAGAAAACGTCCCCGTTGTAATGGGACTGTCCTTTCCGGTAGCTGCCCTCCACCCTGGCGGTGACGGTCAGGAAGGCTTTCTCGCCGTCGTCTTCGAGGTGGATCGAGCCGTGGAGGGCGAATTCGTGGCGAACGGAGGATTCGCCTTCCTCGGCGGTGGCGATCATGCCGGACGTCTCGAATGCCCCTCCGGCGCTGGTGTGCACGACGATCGGCGCGACGAGGGCGATGTCGGCGAAGCCGCTTCGGCGAAGCGTTTCCGTCACCGGTTGAAGGGCGTCGGGCAGGTTCGAGGCCGGTTTCTCGTCGTCCGGGTTCACTCGTGCGCTCAGGAACGTGAAGTACAACGTGACGGGGCGTTGATCCGGTTGGAGTTTTCTCAGAAGTCGGCGGGCGGCCTCGATCTGTTCCGCCGTGCCGTTGACGATCAGCAGATTGCGGCTCTCGTCGATGGCGTACCGGAAACCCTTACCGAGGACGTAGAGGGTGGCGTTCAGCCGGTTTCGGGAGAGGGAGCCGATGGGGAGGAACTCGACGCGGAGCCGCGTTTCAACGGGATCGGCGTATTCCTCATATTCGTCGACGACCGCCCGGATGACCTCCATCTGTTCCGGGGAGGGATTGAGCACCATGAGCGTTTTGCCGCCGACGGGGATCACCGGGCAGCCGATCTTCCACTTTCTCAGGTGGTTGGAGATGTCATAGGGGTCGGCTTTCCGGAGTTCGATGACTTTCGCCTTTGCGGCGGTTTCCTGTTTCGGTTCCGCTCCGCCCGTTTGGGATTCCGGCGGTGCGGCGAGGCCGGGAAGAGGCAGTGCCATCAGAATCAACATACGCCGCAGCTTGAGGGTGGAGGTCGTCATGACGGGTCTCCTATCACTGTGTGGACATGAACCATTCCGAACCGCATTCGCGGGAAGCGGTCGGATCCTGAAACGCTGACGGATGATCGCATGTCGTTTGCGCCGTTCGGTTCGCGCGGATCGCACTCGCGCAAACCGTCGGTCCGGTTGGTTCGGGCGACCGAGGTCGTGAGGGCGTCATGGCCATACGCGGGTCGGGCACCCGTCGACCGGGAGGAACCCGGTGCTTCATCGGATGATAGGCTTCGAAACGGCGGCGGGTTGCACTTCGACGATCAAAATCTTGTTCGGGAGAGCGGATCGACCGAAGGGGCGGGCGCCTCTTCCACCGGCGGGGTGGCATCCGAGGAAGGCTGCGTGGCGGACCGAGCGGCATAGGCCGTTCCCCGCCAGACCGTTCCGCTCAGGCCCAGGGCCTTGCCCAGCGCATTGAGCTGCATGCCCACCACCACGGCGGCGCCGAGCGGATCGGTGATCGACCACAGCGCACCGGCGCGAAGGAGGCTGTAGACGCGGGCCATGACCGCCTGCTCCAGCACGGCGGCCGATCCCCAGGCGATCACGGCCCAGGTCCATGCCGCGTGGCTCGCTTCGGTGCCGAACGTTCCCAGGAGGGCGACGATCAGACTCGCCCGGGGCATCACACTCATGACAAGAAGAAGAAGCGCGCCCGCCAGAAGTTTCGCCGGGCTGCGCAGGGATCCGTAGAAAATCCGGCTCCATCCCCGCCACGCCTGACCGAACGTGTCGTACATGCGGGTGTGGTAGAGACCGTCGTTTTCCACGACGCGCAGGGTGAACCCGGCCTCCTTCGCCCGCCGGGCGAGCTGGATGTCCTCGTTGAGTTCCTCCTTGACGGAGTGGTGCCCGCCGATGGCGTCGTAGCAGTTCCGGCGGATCAGCATGAACGCGCCGTTGGCATAGGCGGTCCGGCGTCGCGGATTGTTCACCCGATGCGGCAGGAACCAGGTCATCAGGGCGGTGGTACACACCGGCTGGATGATCCGTTCCCAGATCGTCTCGCTGACCAGCGTGGGGGTGATGCAGAGGAAATCGGCTTCATGGGCGACAGCCTCGCGAACGGCCATGGACAACGTGCGGGGGGAATCCTGTCGGCAGTCGGCGTCGGTGAACAGCAGCCATTCCCCGTCCGCCTCCCGCACGCCGCACCAGAGGGCG
>CAZNQN010000068.1:0-5509 GCA_964574925.1 uncultured Phycisphaeraceae bacterium
TCGGCAAGGAGGTGGCGTTCGCCCCCGGCTGCATCGGCGAACAGGTGCGGGCCATCGTGGACCGATTGCGCGACGGCGACGTCTGCCTGCTGGAGAACCTCCGCTTCCACGAGGCCGAAACGATCAAGGATAAGAAAGCCGCCGACGATCCCGAGTTGCGACGCAAGAAAGAGTCCTTTGCGAAGGAACTCGCCGACCTGGCGGACGTCTACGTCAACGACGCCTTCGGCACCTGCCATCGGGACAACGCGAGTATGCTCACCGTGCCCCGGCTGATGGAAGGGAAACCGCGGGTGGTCGGGTTTCTGGTCCGACGCGAGCTGGCCTTTCTGGGAGAGGCGATCCGCGATCCCGTTCGTCCCTTCGTGTGCGTGCTGGGCGGGGCCAAGGTCTCCGACAAACTGGGCGTCATCACCGCCCTGCTGGAGAAGTGCGACACCATTCTGATCGGCGGGGCGATGGCGTATACGTTCCTGGCGGCGGAGGGGACGGCCGTCGGCGCCAGCCTCACCGAGCCGGAGCTGTTCGACAAGGCCCGCGATATCCGTGCCGCGGCGGGGGACAAGCTTCACCTACCGGCGGATTCGGTGGCCGCCCGGCGGATCGAGTCGAACGCGGAGACGAAGGTATGCAAGGGCGCGATCCCCGACGGCTGGATGGGGCTGGACATCGGCCCGGAGACGATCGCCGCCTACCGGGACGTGCTGGCGACGGCGAAGACCGTCGTGTGGAACGGTCCGATGGGCGTCTTCGAGACGCCGCCGTTCGATCGCGGGACGCTGGCGATGGCTGAAACGCTGGCCGAGTGCACCGATCGCGGCGCCACGACCATCATCGGCGGCGGGGACAGCGCGGCGGCGGTGGACCAGGCCGGTCTGGCCGACCGCATGACCCACATTTCCACCGGCGGCGGCGCGTCGCTGGAGTTCCTGGAGGGCAAGCGCTTCGCCGCCCTCGATGTGCTGGATGACGCATGAGCGAGGGGACTGCCATCGCCGCTTCGAAACCGTCCAGTACGTTCGCCCTCGCCGAGCCGGGGCTTCGGATGGCGCCGTCGCTTCTGGCGGCCGACTTCGCCCGCCTCGCCGAGCAGGTGGCGCTGGTCGAAAACGCCGGAGCCGAGGTCTTGCACCTCGACGTGATGGACGGGCATTTCGTGCCCAACATCAGCTTCGGTGCTCCCGTGATCGCCTCCATCCGCAAATGCTCGCGCATGGTGTTCGATGCCCATTTGATGATCGAGGATCCTCTCGGCCACGCGGACGGGTTCGTTAGGGCCGGTTGTGACCACATCACCTTCCACATCGAGGTCGCGGACGATCCGGCGGCTGTCGTGGACCGGCTGCGGGAACGGGGCGTCTCGGTGGGGGTTTCGCTGAATCCGGGCACGGGCGTCGAGGCCGTGGAACCCGTCCTCGACCGGGTGGACCTCGTTTTGGTGATGAGCGTCTGGCCGGGGTTCGGGGGGCAGGCGTTCATCGAGGACGTGTTGCCGAAGGTGGCGGCCCTGCGGAAGAAGCTCAAGCCCCACCAGCGGCTTGAAATCGACGGCGGGATCGACCCGCGGACGATCGCCCTCGCCGCCCGCGCGGGGGCGGACACCTTCGTGGCGGGCACGGCGATTTTCCGGCAGGACGATCCGGTCGCGGCGATGCGCGAACTGGAGCGGATCGCCCGGGGCGAGGCGACCGGGACGGAGGGCACGAAACCCTCGCCCGACGGTGCGTAGCGGGATCGGATGCGGATGGCGTGGATACGGGAAAAAAGCGGCGTACCGGCCGGTCTGTGGAGCAAGTGCGAATCCTGCGGCCACATGCTCTATGAGAAGGAGGTCGCGGAGGCGCTGTACGTCTGTCCGGAGTGCGGGCATCATCGCCGCATCGACGCCCGCACGCGGATCCGGCAGCTCTGCGATCCGGGTACGTTCGAGGAGTTCGACGCCGAGCTGCGCTCCACCGACCCCCTCAAGTTCAAGGACCGTATCCCCTACAGGGACCGCCTGAAGAAAGAGCAGGAAAAGACGGGGGAAAAGGACGCCATCGTCACCGGGCGGGCGTTCATTCGCGGGCGAGGCGTCGTCCTGGGGGTGATGAACCCGTCGTTCATCATGGCGTCGATGGGCGCCGTCGTGGGAGAGAAGGTCACGCGCGCCGTCGAACGGGCCATCGCGGACAACCTGCCGCTGGTGATGGTGACCGCCTCGGGCGGGGCCCGGATGCAGGAAGGGATGGTGTCGCTGGTGCAGATGGCGAAGACCTCGGCCGCCATCGCCCGCCTCGACGAGGCCGGCGGACTCTACATCGTCGTGGCGACCGATCCGACGACGGCGGGCGTCGCCGCCAGCTTCGCCAGCTTGGGCGACGTGATTCTGGCCGAGCCGCGCGCCATGATCGGTTTCGCCGGACCGCGCGTGATCGCCAACACCATCAACGCCGAGCTGCCGGAGGGGTTCCAGACGGCCGAGTTCATGCTCGAACACGGCTTCGTCGATCGGATCGTCCCCCGCAATCAGCTTCGCCAGGAGATCGCACGGATCATCGACTATTGCGGAAAATAGGGCATTTTTCGTTTTTGTGTGCCGAGCCGCGGGCTTTGGGCCCGCGGGAAGTACCGTTGCTTGCTCTGCATCCAACGGAGAAAGGACCGCCCCCGGTTTCGAAAAATGCACCGGCGGGCGTTCAGAAGCTCGTCTCTACCTGCGGCGGAAAAGACGAAAGGAATGACGCGGGCCGCGCCGATGAAAAAGGTGTTCCCGCGCGGTGTGTTCTCTCGCCGCGGTTTCGGATGGTGGCGGCCTTTCTGAGGGCGGCAGATCGGAGAAGGTGGGTTCCTCTGCGCGGACGTCCGGTTCGCGCGAACGGCGGAACGATCGCGACCACGGGATAAGGGGCGCGGGGACGCCGGTTTCGGTGCCTGCTGTGGTGTGTCGGAGGGGCGTGTCGGCGACACGGGTGTCGTCGGGCGGTCGAAGACGGAATCGATGAATCCACGGACACGGATGTTCACGGCGTTGGGGTGCCTGGCGGCGGCAATGTCGGGAACCTCGGCGCTGCTCAACTGGATGGATCCGTCATCCGATCGCCCGCCCGTGGTCCGTCCTTTCGAAACGGTTTTCCGGGAAGTGCGGAGTCAGGTCGGCTCCGTCGTCGCGCCCTCTTTGCGGCAGGGGTGGCAATCCATCGCCGTCTCCGCGCCCGCGGATTCGTCGCGCGGGACGCTGCTCAGTGCGGTGGCGTCCGCCCCGGATTATCACTTTCGCGTCGATACGGACGGCCATTTGATTCCCACCGAAGCCTGGAGACGGCAGCGCCGGCTGGCGGATCGCCCCGGCGTGGTGCGCGTCGTGTTGGATCACGAACATCCCGCCGATCCGATGACCCGGGCGCAGTGGGATTGCCTGCGGGCGCTGGCGTTGGCGCTGGCCGGGGGAAGGGTTTCCGCCTCCGCTGACGGCGTGCCCATTCGTCTGTTCGAGCCGTGGGCGACCGTTTACGGGCTGGTTCCCGGTGAGGAAGTGGCCGTCACGGGGCACCGAAATCGCCCGCGCGGTTGATCTCCCGCCTGCGAGTCTCGTCCCCGTATCGGGTGCGCTGTGATCCCGGGTCGGTTGCTTGCAGGAATGGCGCGAAGCCTTGCGGATCGGGACCGGCTACGAGGGCGGGTCGTCGCGGTCGGTCGAGGATGATGCCGGCGACGGTTGTCCGGCCAGCCACGGCATCCACGAGCGGACGGTTTCGCCGGCCCGTTCATAGAGCGTGCCTGCATCGGCATCATGCAGCTTGCGAAAGCGCTTCCCGCCGCTGCGGTATTCTTCGATCCATTCTCGGGCGAACGCCCCGCTGCGGATCTCCTCCAGGATGCGTTTCATCTCGGCACGGACGCTTTCATTGACGATCCGCGGGCCGCGAGTCAGGTCGCCGTACTCGGCCGTGTTGGAAATCCGGTCCCGCATGGCCGACAGACCCCGCTCGTACAGCAGATCGACGATCTGCTTCAGCTCGTGCACGCACTCGAGGTAGGCGAATTCGGGTTCATAGCCGGCTTCGACGAGCGTTTCGAAGGCGGCCTTGGTCAGCGCCGTCAGCCCGCCGCAAAGGACGACCTGCTCCCCGAAAAGATCCGTTTCCGTCTCGGCTGCAAACGTGGTTTCGATGACGCCGGCCCGCGTGGACCCGATCCCTTTCGCCCAGGCCAGGGCGATGTCGCGGGCGTTTCCGGTGGCGTCCTGGTGGACGGCCAGCAGCGCCGGCAACCCCTTGCCCGCCTCGTAGAGCGAGCGCAGCAGCGTTCCCGGTCCCTTGGGCGCGATCATGATCACATCCACGTCATGCGGCGGTCGGATGAAACCGAAGCGGATGTTGAACCCGTGGACGAACCCGAAGGTCTGGCCGGTACGGACGGCGCGGCGGAGCGTGGTCTCGTAGATCTCGGCGGCGGATTCGTCCGGCAGGGTGAAGATCAGCAGGTCGGCGCTGCGGGTCGCCTCCGCCGGCGGCAACGGATCGAAACCGTCCTCCACCGCCCGGTCCCGACTCTTGCCCGGTCGCTGTCCGACGATCACGTCCAATCCGGAATCGCGCAGGTTCAGCGCGTGGGCGCGTCCCTGGTTGCCGTATCCGAGCACGGCGATCCGCCTTGCCCGCAGCGGTTCCAGATCGGCGTCGGCGTCCCGGTAGATGGTCAGTGTCATGGGATTGCCCTTCCCCCCGATCCCGACGATCTGATCCGAAGCGGCCCGACGTCCGTATGGACGGTGAGGCGATTCGATGGACGACGCCTCGCCGTGTTCGTTGCGGTTCGGGGAATCGTCGGCATAATACTTCGACCTTTGCCGTCGGGACAGCCCCTCGCCGGGATCGAATCATGACCACCAAGCAGGAAGAACTCCACGACGCCGTCGCCCGGGCGCTGGACGCGACGGACGACCAGGCCTTGAAGGAGGCCCTGGACGGCGTCCGCGCCGCCGACCTGGCGGAGTTGTTCCCGCTGCTCGCCGAGGAGGACCGTTCCCGCCTGCTGTTCGCGCTCGATCCGCACACGGCGGCTGAGACCTTCATCATGCTCGGCGAGGCCGTTCGCGGCGACGTGGTGGAGGACCTCGACACCGAATCGCTCAGCGAACTGGTCTCCGAGCTTCCGCCCGACGACGCCGCCGATTTCCTGGGCGAGCTTCCGGAGGAGGACGCGGAGAAGATCCTCGATCAGCTCGAAGCCGCCCGATCCGATCAACTGGGCGAGCTGCTCGAATACGAGGAGGACAGCGCCGGCGGCATCATGACGCCGGACGTGGTGGCGCTCAAGGCCGCCTCCACCGTGGCCGACGCCGTCGAGGAACTTCGCCGCACGCCCCAGGAGGAGGACCTTCACGAGATCTACATCGTCGATGAGCAGCACCGCCCGGTGGGCACCGTTCCCCTCCATCGGCTGGTGACCAGCCCGCCGCACACCCGCCTCATCGACATCTGCGAGCCCGATCCCGTCGTGGTCAACGTCCACGACGATCAGGAAA
>CAZNQN010000068.1:5519-8996 GCA_964574925.1 uncultured Phycisphaeraceae bacterium
CGGTCGTCCAGATCATTCGCAAATACGACGTGGCCTCGGCGGCCGTCGTCGACGACGAGGGACGTCTCGTCGGGCGCATCACCCACGACGACCTGCTCGACGTCGCGGAAGAGGAGGCGGCGGAAGACCTGTACCGCATGGCCGGGACCGACGCCGCCGAATTGGAGACGAGTTCGATCCTGCGGGCGGCCCGTGTGCGGTTGACCTGGTTGCTCCCGTGCATGGGCGTGCCGCTGCTGACGGCGGCCGTGTTGCAGGTCAGCGGCAAGGCGTTCGACCCGGTGCTGTTCGGGGCGCTCGTTTCCTTCGCGCCGATGCTCGGTGCCATCAGCGGCAACACCGGGGCGCAGATATCCACGGTGATCGTCCGCGGGTTCGCCACGGGAGATTTCGGCTCCAGCCGGTTCTCCCATGCCCTGCGACGCGAAGGACGGATCGCGCTGGCCATCGCCCCCGTGTGCGGGCTGGTCGCCTACGGACTCGCCGCTCTCGGGCTGGACGCGATCCAGGCGTTGCAGGGCGTCTCCACCCCCGCCACCGAGGCGGGGATGATTCCCCTGGCCGTGGGCACGGGCATGACGGTTGCCGTTCTCGTAGCCGCCACCCTCGGCCTGACGCTCCCCTTCGTCTTCCGGCGTCTGGGGATCGACCCGGCCATCGCCTCCGGACCGCTTGTCAGCACCAGCAACGATTTCTTTTCCATGTCCCTCTACATGCTCATTGCCTACTACATTGCCGCACGTTGAGGCGCTTCGGCCCCATCCGGGCCGACGACCCGCGAGACGGGCCAAAGTGGATTCCGCCATCGTCCGATACATCCGGGGTGGACCGGTTCCGTCCGCGCGGATCGTCCATGCGCGGATCGGGCGGGAACCGCGCGCCCCGACCGGGTCCGCCCGACGCGGCACCGCCGACGACCATGAAACGACAGCCATCGGATTCCGTTCGTCCTTCCGATCTCGTCGCCCGATTCGGGCCGACGGCGACCCGTTCCCTGCGCAACCTGCACATGATGCACACCCTGGAGCGGGTGACGCGGGCGTTCGACCGGGCGGGCGTCGAGGTGCTCGCCCTCAAAGGGGCTGTGCTGAATCTGCTTCTGTATGCAGAGCCGGACGAGCGCCCTATGGACGACCTCGATCTGCTCGTCCGGCCGGGCGACGTCGAGCGAGCCTGCGCCGTTCTCGAAGGCCTGGGTGCCGTCCGGGGTCAACCGCTCGTGCGAGAGGACTTCTTCCCGCGCTTTCACTACGAGATCGAATACCGTCTGGGCACGATGGTCCCGGTGAAGATCGATCTGCACGTCCGTCCGTTCCGTCCTTTGCGCTACGCCGGGCTCATGGCCGACGATGCCCTGTTCGAACGTGCCCGGCCGATCCCCGTGGGAACGACGCACGTGCTTGTCCCCTCGGCCGAGGACATGCTGATCCACTTGGCCGTCCACGCCGCGGTTCACGGCTTTTCACGCCGGCAGTGGATCGAGGACATGCAACGGTGGATCGAGCGTTTTCCCCCCGACTGGTCCGTGCTGATTCGAACCGCCGAGGCCTGGAAACTCGGTCATCCCGTATCGAAAGCGCTGGCGCAATTAAGGCACGTCACATTGGGTTCCGAGCCGCGGGCTTCAGCCCGCGCGATGGATCCGTGTTCCATCGACACCCGACTCCGAACGGAGGACGAGCAGAACTGCGACCGCCAACAGAGCCGCGACCACCAACAGAGCCGCGACCGTGAGGGAGCGGTCCGTCGAATCGCGAGCGAGCAGCGTCTTGACGGTGATAAGGCGGGGCTTGAACGAAACCGTGACCGCCCACCTGTGCCCGTCTGCGTGCAGGCACGCACAGGCAGGCGTTCCACGCAGACAGGTAAGAGAGCGGACGGCGGCGACGAATCGCCTGCTCCGGTCTGCTCACCACCCGCCTCGATCGTTCCGGAATGGGTGCTCATGGAACTCGCCCGCCAGGGAGCGAGCTGGCGGGACCGGTTGGCCCTGTGGCAGGCACCGCGCGACGGGCGATCCCCCGTCGCCCACGTCCTGGTCAGCGCCCTGACGGCGCCGAAACTCACGACCGGTCTGGCGTTTCTGGGGGCGGTCATGCTACCCGGTGCGGCGCATATGGCCGGCACATATCCCTACCGCCACGCGGGCTGGCTGCCCGTCGCCCACTTGTTTCGATGGATCGGCCCGCTGGTCGCGCGCGGTCCGTTCCGGCGTTTCCGGCAGCGTTCGATCGAGCTCCGACCCACGCCGTCCGGCGGGCAGGGCGTCTTCGCCCTCCGGATGATCCAACCGGGCGAAACCATCGCCCGGGTGCGGGGACGAGTCGAACCGCATCAGGCGAAGGACCGCATCCGCCCCGGCGTCCCCTTGCTGGACGAAGCACATCGCATCGTGCTGTGCGGGCGACTGCGCTTCCTGAACCATTCCTGCATGCCCAACGCCCGATTGGAGGAGGGGCGACGTTTGGTCGCCCTGCGGACCATCGCCGCGGGCGAGGAGATCAAGATCGACTACGGCCCGACGGCGTGTGCGTGCCGGGTGAGGAATGCACCCGCGGCGCATCGATCGATCCTCGATCCGTTGCGCCTCGAAGAGGGAACCGTGGCTGCCCCGACCCACCGCCGACAGACGCCCGATCGGTCGCGCGAGTCGGCACGTTTTTCGCTTTCGTGTTCCGAGCCGCGGGCTTCAGCCCGCGCGAAGATGCAGGACTTTTCCCGCCCCGAACGGGGAACTGACCGGCCCGCAGGGTCGAGACATGTGCCGAAGCCCGCCGCTCAGAGCACGAACGAGGAGCAAGCGCTGGCGTCGCGGCGGCGGTTTTTGCGGGCATCGGCGGCCAAGGCGCTCTACGTAACCCCCCTGGTGCTGGCGGTGACCGCCACCCAGGCACGGGCGGGGTCCGGATGGGACTCGCTCTGCGGAGACGTCGGATCGCCCTGCAACGTGGACGGCGATTGCTGCACCGGCCTGACGTGCGTCGCCAACACATGCCAGTAAGTCGCCGTCAAGCCATGGGGAGCAACGTGAGAGCGAACGATCCTGAATCGAAGAAGGTCGCCGAACCGCGGCCCTCGCCTTGGTTTCGCGGCGGGGAAACCTGCGCGGGAGAAACCGTGCTGCACCGGCGCAGCGACGTTCGTGAGCAACCGGACGACGGAGAGACGGTTCTGTTCGATCCGCTCTCCCGCCGGACGTTCTATCTCAACGAGACCGCCCTGCACGTCTGGCGCGACTGCGACGGGCGGCGCACGCTGCTGGACATCGCCCGCCGCCAGGCGAGCCGCTACGGCATCGATCTCGACGACGCCCTCGACGACGTTGAGCAGATCGTCGTCACCCTGGCCGAAGCCGGACTGATCGGCGCAGAACCGCCGCGTGCGGGACCGCCGTATTGAGAAAAAAGCGCGACCGCCGGAACAGAGCCGCGACCGCCTGCACGGAGCCGCGACCGTGAGGGAGCGGAACAGTCAGCG
>CAZNQN010000069.1:0-301 GCA_964574925.1 uncultured Phycisphaeraceae bacterium
CGGACACGGAAGGCGACGCAGACGTTCGACAATCTCGTCATCGTTGATGCGGGCGATGAGGGCGGCTTCGGCCCCTTCGGTCCGCGATCGGGCGCGACGGACAGCCCGCCGGGCGCGACGCAGCTCCTCCCGATGAAGGGTCCACAGCGGATCGGTCCGATCGAGGCCGCGCAGCGCCCGCATGGCGGCGGCGAGCGAAAGGACCGCCCGCGACAGCGCCAGTCGCCCCGCCAGCCACCGTGTCCACGCCTCGCGCCGTTGCTCCTTCGCACGGATGCGGAAGCGGTAGCGGGAGACGGAC
>CAZNQN010000069.1:311-8946 GCA_964574925.1 uncultured Phycisphaeraceae bacterium
CGCCAGCAGGGCCGTGACGCCCATCAATCCCGCGATTTCCCCGCCGCTCATGCCGATCTTTCCCCGCAACCGGCCGATCCCGCTCCGCCAGTCCGCCTGTCAGTATACCCCGCGGCGGCATCACCGCCGCCGGTATCGTCGTTTCCCGCTTTCCGGTACGATGTGCAAGCCCGACCGGACGGGTCCGGATAACACCGCAGTCCGCAAAACACGCCGAAAAGAGCGAGGTAGCGGGGAAATGACGCCCGGCGCGCGGGCGATGCCATTCCCGGCGGGCCGGTGTCTTCCGCGGACGATCGACGTGAGTCCCGGTTGCAAAGTCAGGGACAGGAGGAGTCCTCTCATGCGAACGGTTGGACGGCATGTTCGGGAATTGTGGGCACACATGTTTGCTATCGGATATGGAAGGCGATGCGCGGCATCGCGCGGGCTGAAGCCCGCGGCTCGGAATACGAAAAACGTGTTCGGGTTGGGACTTTTCGGCGGGATGGTGCTGGTGGCGGGGGTCTCCGTCGTGTCGGCGGGGGATCGCATCACCGGGCGGGCGTTCGTCACCCGGTCGGAAGTGATCGCGCGTCACGGCATGGCCGCCACCAGTCAACCGCTCGCCACGCAGATCGCGATCGACATTCTCAAGCAGGGCGGTTCAGCCGTCGACGCCGCCATCGCCGCCAACGCCGCCCTCGGGCTGATGGAACCGACCGGTTCCGGCATCGGCGGGGATCTGTTCGCCATCGTCTGGGACAACAAGACGAAGAAGCTCTACGGACTCAACGCCAGCGGGCGAAGCCCCTATGCCCTGACGCTCGACCACTTTCGCCGCGAGGGGTTGACCTCGATTCCCGCGTTCGGCCCGCTGCCCGTCTCCGTTCCCGGCTGCGTGGACGGATGGTTCGAACTGCATCGGCGGTTCGGCAAGCTGCCCATGGAGCAGATCCTCGCCCCGGCCATCCGTTACGCCAGGGAAGGGTTCCCCGTTTCCGAACTGATCGCCTATTACTGGAAGATCGGCGGGCGGATCCTGGGACGGTTTCCCAACTTCGCCGCCACCTATCTTCCCGGCGGCAAGGCACCGGCCAAGGGGGACATCTTCCGCAATCCCGACCTCGCCCGAACGTACGAGATCATCGCGACGCAGGGACGGGACGCCTTCTATCGCGGCCAGCTCACCGATGTGATGGTCTCCTACTGCGAGCGGGTGGGATGTTTCCTGCGCCGCAAGGATTTCGAGGACCACACGTCCACCTGGGTGGAACCCGTCTCCACCAACTATCGCGGCTACGACGTCTGGGAGCTGCCCCCCAACGGGCAGGGCATCGCCACCTTGCAGATCCTCAACCTGCTCGAACCCTTTCCGCTCGCGTCGATGGGGCACAATTCGGCCGACTATCTCCATCTGCTCATCGAGGCGAAGAAGATCGCCTACGAGGACCGGGCGCGCTTCTACGCGGACATGGATTTCGCCCATGTGCCGGTAAAGAAACTGATTTCCAAGGTCTACGCGGCCGAGCGGATCAAGCTCTACGATCCCCGCCGTGCCCGCCGCCGCATCGAACCGGGCGATCCCAAACTCGGCCGCGGCGACACCGTCTACCTGACCGTCGCCGACAAGGACCGCAACATGGTCTCGCTGATCCAGAGCAACTATCGCGGGTTCGGGTCGGGGCTGGTGCCGGACGGGCTGGGGTTCGTGTTCCAGGATCGCGGGCAGCTCTTCTCCCTCCAGGAGGGACACCCCAACGTCTATGCCCCCCACAAACGCCCCTTCCATACGATCATCCCCGGTTTCGTGACCAGGGACGGCAAGCCGTTCCTCAGTTTCGGGGTGATGGGGGGCGACATGCAGCCGCAGGGCCACGTGCAGATCCTCTGCAACATCATCGACTTCGGCATGAACGTGCAGGAGGCGGGCGACGCGCCGCGCTTCCATCACATCGGCTCCTCCGAACCGACGGGGACGCGCATGACGGACGGCGGCGAGGTGTCGCTGGAATCGGGGATTCCGATGGAGGTGCAGCGGGAACTCGCCCGCCGCGGGCACCGCATCCGCTTCCGCAGCGGCGGCTTCGGCGGATACCAGGCCATCCTGTACGACGCAAAACGCGACGTCTATTTCGGCGCCTCCGAATCGCGCAAGGACGGCCAGGCGGTGGGGTACTGATCCGAGGGCGCACTCGCAACGGCGACGATTCGGAACGCGCGTTTATCCGTTGTCGTCTTCTTTCCCCGGCTTGTCCTTCCCGTCCAGGTCGAAGCCGTATTGCAGTTCGAACGGCGGGGGGTCGCCGCCGGGACTTTTCAGGTAGTGATTGAACCAGCGCATCATGCGCAGGTTGTAGTCGTAGCGGGCGGCTGTGCGCCGGTTGCCGTGCCCCTCGCCGGGATACCACACCAGCCGCACGGGCACCTTGCCCAGCACCTTCAGATGGCGGTACAGCTCCATCGACTGACTCGGATGCACGCGGGGATCGTTCTTGCCGTGCAGGATCAGCAGCGGTGTTCGTGCCTTCTGGACGTAATAGATCGGGCTTTGTTTCAGGAAGAACTCCCAGTCGTCCCAGATCCGCTTGCGGGCGTGGACGAGGTACATCTCCTCCGGAATGTCCGTGGTGCCCGACTTGGAGATGTGGTCGCTGATGCCGACGAACATCACCCCCGCCGCGAAGCGCTCCGAATAATAGGTGCTGCACCAGGCCGTCGCGAACCCGCCGTAGGAACCGCCCGTCACCCCCACGCGGTCGCGGTCCACCAGCCCCTGGCGGATGAGGTAATCCACGCCGTCGACCAGGTCGTCGAACTCGGCCTGGGCGTACCCGGCCTGGCTCATCATGGAAAACTCCACCCCGCGTCCCGTGCTGCCGCGATAGTTGGGGTAGAAGACGGCGAACCCCTGCGCCGCCGCCACCTGTCCGGGAGACGCATAGCGGGTCAGGAAGCCGTTGGGATAGTGCGATTCCGGCCCGCCGTGGACCACCAGGATCAACGGGTAGCGCGTCTCCGGTTGAAGGTCGAGCGGTTCGATGAGCATGCCCTCGATATCGAGTCCGTCGCGGGCCTTGTAGGTGATCACCCGCTGTCGGGCGAACCGCATGTCGGCAAACCACGGGTTGCTGTCGGTCATCCGTCGCGGGGTGACGTCGCCGTGGGCCATCAGGAAGACCTCGTTGGGGAAGGTGGGACTTTGCCCCAGCATGGCCGCCGTCTTGCCGTCGCGGGAAAGCGTCAGCCGGGACAGCACCGCCTGCCCCGCCGGCACGATCGTCTTGCGGTTCTCGCCGTTGACGTCGATCTCGTTGAAGGTGGTCCAGACCCCTTCGTCGGCCAGGTACATGATCGTCCGGTTGTCCTGCCAGGCGAGCGAGGTGACGTGCCCCTTGAAGTCCGGCAGGAGGTTCCGCAGCACGCCGGTGTCGGTGGACGCCACCATCAGCCGCCCCGCCGCCGGGTCGTGGATCGTCTCGCCCGAGACGATCGCCAGATGTTTGCCGTCCGGGCTAAAGGACACCTGTCCCAGCTTGCCGGGGTTGTCGATCTTCAGCACCACCTTGCCCGTCTCGACGTCCACGAGGCGGATCCGGCGCTTCATGTAGTGGTCGTCGATCAGCGGCGTGGGCGCCAGGGCAACGGAAAGCAGATCGCCCGCCGGGCTCCAGTGCAGCTCCGACGCGCTGCCCTCCAGGTCGAGCCGCCGTGGCTCGTCGTCTGCATCCGGTCGGCCGATCCAGACCCGCGTAAACAGCAGGTTTTCCTCATAGGCTTCCGCCTTGAAGCCCTTCTTCGCCAGCTTCTTCTTGCGCTTCGGCTCCTCGTCGCGGGCGAGGAAGGCGACCCGTTTCCCGTCGGGGCTCCAGGCGTAGTCGGAGATGTCGGTCTTGTGGGAGAGGATCCGTCGCGACTCGCCGCCGCCGACCGGAATCACATACAGGCAGCGGTGCTTGTCCTCGCCGCGCTTGGCCAGATAAGAAATCCCCGATCCGTCCGGCGTCCAGCGGATCCGGCTGACGCTCACCCGCCCGGTGACGTACGGGTAGCTCTTGCCGTCGGGGCGGATGACGTGCAGTTCCGACCAGGGCGGTCCGTCCGGTTCCTTGCCGATCTTCCGCGGCACCGAGAGGGTGTAGGCGATGTAGTTGCCGTTGGGGGCGATCACGGCTGAGGTCACCCGCTTGATCCGCGCCACGTGTTCCGGTGTGAAGACCTCCTTCGCCGACGCGGCGGCGAGAGGCACGAGAACGAAAACGCCGATCGAAAACGCCCGCCGCAAGGAAACCCGCCTGCATGTAGCCTGGAAGATCATGATCGAATACCTCCTTCTCGTCCGGCTTGTCGGGGGAAGACGATGATCGCGATCCTCCCCGGGGGATTGCGCCCAACAGGATGAACGACCCTTGTGCCCCGGTCAACGCACGGGGGGTGCGTGCAAACCGCCGTCAGGGATCGTCCGTTCGTCTACAGTCGGAAGTTCAGCGTGATCGAGCCGAGCGTGATGGTTGCGTCGAACGGCGCGATCAGCTCGATGCAGACGCCGATCTCCTCCCCGCCGGTCAGCAACGCCAGCGTCTCCGGCTCGAACGAGTCCGGGGTGACGGTGACGCCGGTAGGCTGACCCGATGCATCCAGCGTCACCTCGAAGGTGTAGAGGACGCCGCTTTCGCAGTCGGCTTCGATCGCATCCGCCGGGCCCACCCATACGTGGATCACAAGCGTCCCGTCCTGACAGACGAGGGAACAGACGTCGCCATCGACGCCCGCGGCCGTGCACGCATCCAGACAGAGGCTGCCGCTCGCCTGGCCCGAGACGAGCCGCTTGTTGCCCGTGCCGTCACCGGGGGTGATCTGGAGGGCGTCGAGCGGAAGCGTAAACCCTCCGCCGCCGAGGTTGACGGGGATCTGGACGCCGCTGAACCGCGCCACGTTGCGGACCGGTTCGCCCGCCTTGGCCGAGAACGTCCCCGCTCCCGCGCCCATCAGGTCCAGATCCACCGGCGGAAGTTGAATGACCGAGCTCAGCGCGCATCCTCCCGCGATCACCGCACCGAGCAGACACGTTCCCATCGTCCGCGACAATCTTCTTCGCAACATGCTGTTTCTCCGTACCCTTGTGAGGACGCCGCACGAACGGCCCCTTTTCTACCGCGATGGTTTAGGCGACGGACGACCGCGCCGGGCGTTCCGGATTCGGCCCGTTCGGCGGTCCCGCCGCTTGCCGATCCACGTCACCTAGCCTATCACGCCCGCGTCGCGCGGACCAGTCTTCCGCGGGGCGGCGGAGGGACCGTCGCGGGTGATGATCGGTTTCTCTTGGTCGCGTCCCCGGCCGAGGATACGATGCTTCGCATGCCCGTGGTGACCGTGCGCCAGCTCGTGAAGGAGTATCGCGTCCACCGCAAACCGGAGGGACTGCTGGCTTCCGTCAGGGCCCTGTTCCGCCGCCGCTATCAGCGCATCCGCGCGGTGGACGGCATCAGCTTCGACATCGAGGAGGGAGAGATGGTGGGCTTTCTCGGCCCCAACGGCGCGGGCAAGACCACCACGCTGAAAGTTCTCAGCGGTCTGATCTATCCCACGTCGGGGACGGCGGAGGTGCTCGGCTTCGTTCCCTGGCAGCGCCGCAACGCCTATCGCCGCCGGTTCGCCCTGTTGATGGGGCAGAAGAACCAGCTCTGGTGGGACCTGCCGGCGATGGAGTCGTTCCACCTGCACAAGGAAATCTACGCCATCCCTAAGCGGCGTTTCCGCGAGGTGCTCGACGAATTGAGCACCCTGCTGGAGGTGCGCGACCTGCTGCATCAGCCCGTCCGCGAGCTGAGCCTCGGCGAGCGCATGAAGATGGAGCTGATCGCCGCCCTGCTCCATTCGCCCCGCGTCCTTTTCCTCGATGAGCCGACCATCGGGCTCGACGTCGTCGCCCAGATGTCCATCCGCCAGTGCCTCAAAGCCTACAACCGGGAGAAACGCATCACCGTGCTGCTGACCAGCCACTACATGCAGGACATCGAGGCGCTGTGCGACCGGGTATTGATCATCCACCACGGGCGGCTGATCCACGACGGACCGCTCGCCCGCGTGCTCGATCGTTTCGGCGGGTACAAGCTGCTCAAGGTCCGCTTCGGCAACGGGCACGTGCCCGAACGTCTCGATTCCATCGGCGAGGTGGTGGAACTCGATCCGCCCACGGTCACGTTCCACCTTCCGCGGGACGAAGTGCCCGAACGAGCGTCTCGCCTGCTCCAGCGTTTCGCGGTCGAGGACATCAGCGTCGAGGACCCGCCGATCGCGGAGGTCATCGGGCGGGTGTTCCGTGACGCCGAGGATCGGTCCTCCGGGGAGCGCGTCCCGTGACGGCCACGGTCCGAAAATACGGCGTGGTCTTCAGCGTGGCGCTCTCCGAGCGGCTCGTCTACCGCGCCGACTTCTTCATCGCCACCTTCCTGCGCTTCATCCCCATGATCACCACCGTGCTGCTGTGGCGGGCGATCTACGAAGGCGCCCAGCGGGACGAGGTCGGCGGACTTCGCTATACGCAGATGGTCTCCTATTACCTGTTCGTGATGGTCGCGCGGGCGTTCGGGTCCATGCCGCGACTCGCCACCGACGTGGCTGCCGACATCCGCGAGGGCGGACTGCGCAAATATCTGCTCCAGCCCATCGACTACATCGCGTATCACCTGTCGTTGCGATCGGCGCACAAGCTCGTCTATTTCGTGATGGCCTTTGTTCCCTACGCCCTTGTTTTCTGGCTCTGTCGAGGGTTCCTTCCCGATGCACCCGACGCGACCGCCCTGGGACTGTCCCTGATCTCCTTGGTGCTCGCCTTTCTGCTCGGGTTTTCGATCAACATGCTGATCGGACTGCTGGCGTTCTGGTTTCTGGAGGTCGCCAGCTTCGTCCACGTCTTCATGACCGCCCAGTACTTTCTCAGCGGACACATGTTCCCGCTGAGCCTGCTGCCCGACTGGCTCCAGCCGTGGATCACCGTGTTGCCGTTTGCCTATGAGACCTACTATCCCACCCTGATCCTGCTCCAGCGGCTCGATCCCGCCCGGGCGCTGGACGTCATCGCCGTGCAACTGATCTGGGTGGTGGTGTTGATGGGGTTGACGCGGTTCGCGTGGGCGCGCGGCCTGCGCCGCTACGCCGCCTTCGGAGGATGATCCCGTGCGGGCGCGATACCTGCGGATTCTGCGGCGTTTCTGGAAGAACAGCCTCCTGCGGGAGATGACCTTCCGCGGTCATTTCCTCATCAATGTCGTCAGCGAGTTGATCTGGGTCTTTCTCCTGCTGGTCTTCATCCAGGTCATCTTCAGCAAGACGCCCCACGTGAAAGGATGGAACCGCGAACAGTACTGGTTTTTGATGGGCACGCACATGATCGTCACCGCGCTGTTCGAGGCGCTCTTTTTCGACAACTGCTGGCGCATCAGCCGGCTGGTCCGCACGGGTGACCTGGACTTCGTCCTCCTCCGCCCGGCCAGCGCCCAGTTCCTGCTCAGTTTCGAGCGGATCGACTTCGCACCGCTCGCCAACGTTCCGGTGGGCGCCGCGCTTTGTGCCTATGCCGTCGTCCGGCTGGGCGCAAAGGTGACGCTTGCGCGGATCGCGCTGTTTCTCGCGCTGGTCGCCGCCGGTGTGATGATCCTCTACGCTCTCTTGTTTCTGTTCGCGATCACCAGCGTGTGGTTGATCCGCCAGACCGGCGTGGACCACCTGTGGTTCTACACGGTAAGCCTGGCCCGCTACCCGGCTGAGATCTACAAACCCTTCGCCGGCGGGCTGCTCTGGTTCGCCCTCGTCTTCGTCATTCCCCTGCTGATGGTGACCAACCTGCCCGCCAACGTCATGGTGCGCACGTTTCAGCCGGGCATGGTGATCCATCTGTTCCTTGCCGGTCTTGCCCTCCTGGCCGTGTCGACTGCCGCCTTCCGCTTCGCCCTCCGCTGGTACCGCTCCGCCAGCAGTTGACCCGGACTCAGCGGGGATTCCCCTCTCTCCATCCGGTCGGAGGTCCCGCATTCGGTGTCCCGTACGATCCGTTCCGCTGGAATGCGAGGAAGCCCCATCGACGCAGACCTTTTCTCGTTTTCGTGTGCCGCCTCCAGAAAAACGCCGGCGGGCGGACGCCCAGGAACCACACGCGTTCGCACGAACGATGGGACACCGACCGCCGTTTCGACGAACCGAGTACGTGCTACAAACGTTCTTCGACTTCCGCACGGCGGATGATGCGGGCGGCGAGGTGATCCTTGTGCCGGCCGAGACGGGCGACGAACTTGTTCCGCCCCTGCACGCGAAGGAGGATATCGCTGCCGACGGGTTTGGCGGTCTGGATGATGTCGCCCGGCTGGAGGTTCATCAGTTCCCCCAGCGTGATCGTCGTCTCCGTCAGGTAGGCGGTGACTTCCACATAGGTGGCGCCGATCCCTCTGGCGATCTCCTCGGACTTGTCTTCGGGCGTGGCGCGGCGCTGATAGGCCAGCCAGCCCTGGGAGAGCAGCCTGCCCATCACCGGCTCGATCACGTTGAAGGGGATGCACAGGCTCATGGTGCCGGCCCGCCCGCCCATCTTGATCTCGAAACCCAGCACCACGACGACCTCGTTGGGGGCGACGATCTGGACGAGATGAGGGTTGCTCTC
>CAZNQN010000070.1:0-8880 GCA_964574925.1 uncultured Phycisphaeraceae bacterium
ACGAGGCACCCTGGCGGGCGGAGACCACCCTGCGGTTCCTGGCGGGTGGGGAGGTGATCCACCTGGCGCTGTTGCGCGTGCTGCCCGGAACGGCCACCAGCGTGATCAGCCCCGGGGTGGCCGACCGGATCGAGATCACCGGCACACGGGAGGACGGCGGGCCTCTCCCGGCGACAACCCTCGTGCTCGGCGTCGATTACGACGAGGAGACCCCGGCCGTCTACGTCATTCGGGACGATTCGACGCCCCCTCCGGAACCGCCTCCGCCTGCACCACCGGCGAGCCTGACCGTGCTGGAACCGGATACGGATCTGACCCTGCCGCCGGGAACCACTTTCTCCATCCGATGGACGGACGAAGGCGGCTCCACCCAGGCGGTCGTGCGGTTCTTCCTCCAGCCGGAAGGGGCCACCGACCCGGCCACCCGCGTGAGCCTGGGACCGGGTGTGACCGCCTCGCTCGACGGTCTCAGCGATACCCTCACCGTGACGGTTCCCGACCTGCCGCCGGGACGATACGCAGTGGTGGGGGAGATCGATGACGGGGGACAGACGGTTTCCGCCACGGCGCCCGGTGTGCTGGAGATCGTTTCCGATCCCTCCAACACCCCCCCGACGATCACGCTCATTGCTCCAACCTCGGCCGTGACTTTGACGGAGGGGGATTCACTGACGGTCTCCTGGACGGACGAAGATCCCGACGACGACGCCCGCATCACGATCCAACTGGAAGCCTCGGACCCGGCGGCGGTGGGCGTGGGTCCGTTCATCCTTGCCGCCGACCTTCCGGAAGACCCGGACGGGGCGACCGGAGATTCCGTCACGGTGATCCTGACCGGAATCCTGCCCGGAACGTATGACCTGGTGGCGATCATCGACGACGGGACGGCACGGTCGTCGGATCGCCTCCCGGCCGTCGTGGAACTGATCGACGCGCAGACGAACGATCCTCCCACGCTGGTGCTGGTGCAACCCGCGGAGGAGGTCATCATCACGCCGGGCGATTCCTTCCTCGTCCAGTGGACGGATTCCGACGCCGACGACGACGCGCAGATTTCGCTGTTTCTCGATCCCGATCTTCAGGCAGGAACCTTCGATGGAGACGAAGTCCTGCTGGCGGGCGGCCTGTCCGAAGATCCCGACGGAGACGGGGACCGGATGGATGTTTCCCTGCCCCCCGGCGTTCCGAAGGGGGAGTACCGCGTGGCCGGCTCGATCACCGACGGGACGGCCGAGGTCATCACCTGGGCGCCGGGTCTGGTTCGACTCGTCTCGGAGGTTTCTCCCCCGCCGGGAACCGGACCCGTGTTCGAGCTGACCAAACCGGCTGTGACCGTTCGCACGCGGGCCGCTCTCGGCGTGATCTATCATCTGCGAAGCGAGTCGCTCCCGGCGGGAAGTTCGGTCCGCCTGTTCGTGTCCAACTTGCCCTTCGGCGGCAGTGTGCGAGCGGAAGTTCCGCCGGCCTCGGTGGTACAGAACCGGGACGCTCTTCTCGTCCTGGAGGGATTGATTCCGAACGACGCCTGGCCGCGACGCTTCGTGCTGGAGGCGGAACTGGTCACCTTCGGAACGTCCACGCTGACGACGGCGGCGGGCGACGTATGGGTCCGGCAGGAGGTGGAAATCGTGCAGGTGGTTCCCATCAACTACGACTGTACGCCGGGCAACGAACCGCCGCTGGACAGCCGGACCTTCGTCGGTGTGGAGATCACCTGGTACGGCGGCGGATTCGAGGAACGGGAGGTCCACGCCCCGGTCACGTTCTGGCTCACGGCTGACGGAGTGATCCCGGAAAACGACCAGCGTGATCTCCAGCATCGGGACATCTTCGCAGGGATGGAAAGCCCCAACACCACGCGTGTCGTCCGCGTCAACATTCCCCAGTTGATCATCGACCCCGACGGGGGTGTTCTCGGTCCGACGCAGTTGCTGCCCGGCTTGTATGAGTTGCGCAGCGTCGCGGATACGGCCGAGTTCGGCCGGATCGTCGGCGAACCGTTCGCAGATCCGATCGAAATCTGTTTCCGTCAACGGTAAGGATGCTGAAAGACTCAAACTGGGAGGTCTTTACGCTCCCAGCGAGTAATACTTCGATTCTTCCCTTTTTTGCTTGACAATCATTGGAGCTACAGTATTCGCCGGCGCGGCCGGGTGGTCGTTCCATGTCTTTTTCCGTCAAAAGCCGGGGGGGGTATATAATCAAGGCGCAATGAATTGTTCGGCGGATGTTTCGACGATACCGATTCTAAAGGAGTGTTTCAAAACGTTGATGACAGATGTGGATAGAGGACGCTTGACAGAGCCGCGACCGTAAGGGAGTGTAATGTGTCGCTCCGCACCATGAACATGCACGTTCGTCGGTTCGCCGAACGAGTTTTGAAACAGTTTCTAAGTGGACGATCCAATGCAGGAACATGTATTCATTTATGTTGTTTGTTTTCTTATTGCGAAAGTTTTGTTTGCGCAAAGCACTCATCGCAGCGGCTCGCTCTCGAATGAGAAACTCGCCGATGCGGTGGCGGACGCCTATATGAGCCTTGATTTTCTTCGCATCGAAGGGAAGACCATTGCACCGCCGTTTCTGGTTCGGTACGAATCCGAGATGACGAAGACGGGCTTCGAGACCGTGGTCTACAAGATCGAGAACGGAGCGGAACAACTGCTGTTCGCCATTGGCCTCCGAGACGGTCGCGTCACCGAGATACGACCGACGTGGCAATATCGGGAAGATGGTTCGGTCGTAGAGAACGTGGAAATCAAGTACGATACGCCGACACCGCAAGGTCCGGGCGATCTGATCACGCACAATGATATCGAGGCGGAATCGTGTCTGGCGGGCAGCTATTTGCAGACGTGGTTGTACGATGCGGATGATGGGTCCGTATCCCTTCTCACAAGACGCATCCGGGAGGGGAAGCGTCTTCCGGATGCCGAGGTGGAAACGAGGCCGTGTTACGTCGTCGCCTGGGATTCGCCCAAGTATCCGCCGGACGACTACTGGATGCGCCAGATCTACTACTTCGACCAGAAGACATTCTTTCTCCGGAAATGGGACACGCTCGTTTCCGAAGAGGGCAAACCATTGAAGCTTCAGCGGAGCCGGATCATCACGAAGATCGAAACGGAACCGAAGAAGGGCCGTCGCCGCGGCAAGACGCTCGACGAGCTGGTCAAACGGCGAAGACATTGACGGCAAGCAGCGCGAAAGCCTTCGCAGCCGCGATCGGCGGCGTTTCGCCGCCAGGCTCGTTCAACGCCAACCGGGTCTGCCTTACGTCCGGATGCGGTCGATGAGGACGACGGCCGTCGTACCGAACACGAAGATGGGGATCCACGCCGGCCAGGCCGATGTCGTGCCGAGCTGGATGGACTGGGCGAGGAAGGTGGAGACGTAGCACGCGCCGCACACCAGCACGCATCGCCCGGTGTCACTGAGCATGTTGGTGGGCGATCGGTCCAGGAAGAAGGGCAGCCCCAGAAGAAGCAGAATGACCGCGACGATGGGGGCGGTGCGGCGGGCGTGTTCCGTCTGAAGGATGGCGGTCAGGTCGGCCGATCCGTGCCGTTTCAGCTCCTCCAGTTGCCGCAGGCTCAGGAAGCGGATCCAACCCTCGGATTGGCGGAGCTGGATGTCCTCCGGACTGAGGAGGCTTTCATAGCGGGTGGGGTAATCGACGACGCTCGTGCTTCGCGGCCCCAGGGCAGCGGTTTCCTCTCGCAAGCGGCGGGTCCGGCGGGCGCGGCGAAGCTCCCACACGCCGGGAGCGCCCGAGACGCGTGGCGGAATCCAGACGGCCTGATCCGCTTCCAGCGTTTCCATCAGCGCCCCGTGTTCATCCCGGCGCATCACCAGCAGTCCCTTCAGATCGCGGTCGGTGGGATGGAACCGCCGGGCGGACAGCAGGGCGCCGTCCCGGTCGGGCAGGAACAGGACCTCGTAGGCATGCTGGGCGGGCACGTCGTCATGATCGCGGGCCAGTTTGTATGCAACCTTCGGAATGATCCATTCCGTATCGAGGATCATCAGGCCGGTCGCCATGATGCCGAACGCCAGCACGGGTCGGGCGAGGCGGTAAAGGCTCACGCCGGAGGCCAGCACCGCCGTCATCTCGTTGTGGCGCCTCATGCGGGCGATCGTCGCCACGCAGGCGAACAGGGTGATTACTCCCGAAAGCTGCGAGAAGTACAGGAACAGGTTGGGCCAGTAATAGTCGATCACGTGTCCCACGACCGTCCAGGTCGGGTACCCGTGTTCCGTGAACTCGTCCATGTTCACGAACAGATCGAGCACCACGTACAGGCTCAGCATGGTGCCCAGCGAGACGGCGTAGTTGAACACCAGCGAGCGGAGGATGTAACGGTCGATCACGGAGAGCATCGTCGTTGCCGTTCCTTCATCGCCGCAGGGCGCGGGTCAGCGTCCAGCCGTCCACGGCGGCCACCAGCACCAGCCCCGACCAGATGATCGCAAGTCCGATCGCGTGCGTCCCGGCGTTGTAGGAAAGCTGCTTGCCCATCACGATGGCCAGGATCACCACGAGCAGGGGGACGAAACTGACACCGAAGGCGGTCATCACGTGCGCCCCGCGGAACAGGATCCCCAGCACCGCCGCCAGGATGACCAGCACGAACACGCTGCTGCTGAACGCCAGTCGCTCACACAGGTCGCCGCGCATGTGACGGACGGTCTGGGCCTTGACTTCGATCAGGCGGGCGGTCTGTCGGGCGAGCGGTCGGCCCGGCAGGGCGCCGGCGCGCTCCAGCAGCTCCTGTTCCCCCATCGCGCGGATGGCTTCCGTCAGCGACGGTTCGACGAAGATCGGTCCGATCGTGTCGCGCTGTTTTTCGATCTGCACTGTGCCTTCGAACAGACGCACGTCCTGGAGGTCCGCCTGCAACGCAGGGCGGTCGTCGGGCGTGCCCCGGGCCAGGCGGAAGACGACCTCTCCGGCCGCGCGCGACCGCGTCCGGTCGTCGATCCGGACGGTGATGTCCGCGTCGTAGAGAATCAGTTCCCCCTCGACCGGATCGCGGGCCGCCCGCGGCGCGGCGAACGTATAGGTGCCGCGGGCATCGGCGAGCACGATCCGGTGCCCTTCCCGCCACTGTCGTTCGAGTTCGTCGTAGATCATCCACGCGCCCACACCGCGGCGGAGGCGTTCCAGTTCGGCCCGGACCTCGTGCCATTCCGTCGGTCGGACGAGGTAGTAGAGCAATTCGTTGAGTGTCAGGTATTTGACACGAAGCGGCACGAGCGCGGGCAGCTCGTTGGGGCCGATCCGCTGCGTTTTTGCGTCGAAGAATTCCTTCCGTCGCCGGTCGTAGTAGGTGATCCCCTGCATCACGCCGCCGATGCGCAGGCGCTGGTTTTGCTTCTCGACGGAAAGGTCGATGCGTTGCGCCGTCCCGAAGCGGACCCATTCGTCGCCGTCCGATTCCACGAACGTCACCCCGTCGAGCACGATCCGTTCCGGGTGGTCCGGATCGATCAGGCTGTCGTCGGCGTGGATGCGGTAGCGCCGCCCCAGGGAGATTCCTCTTGGGCGGTCGAGCTTCCGCTGGACCCAAGTTCCTAGGTCAGCTTCCACGAACTCGTTGAGGTTCCGCACCAGACCGGGGATGGCGTAGTTGATCAGCAGGAAACAGGTTCCCCCCGCCAGCAGGCTCAACAGCACGGTGGGCAGAAACAGCACATGCAGGTTGATGCCGCTGCTGCGACAGGCGACGAACTCGTTGTCGGCGCTGAGCCGCCCGTAGGTGGCCGCGGCCGCGAACCGCGCCGCCACCGGCAGCGTCAGCGCCGCTCCCAGCGGGACGAGCAGCATCAGAAGATGGAAAAGCTGCCGGGGCGTCACCTCGCCCAGCTTGATCATCTCCAGGATGCCTCCGCCGAAGCTGATCATCCCCGTCAGCACCACCGCCGCCAGCAGGAATGCTTTCCCCATCTCGCGGAAGATGTAGCGTTGCAGCGTCCAGGGAAAGGGGCCGTCGAACATGCAGGGTATCCGCCGGGCGGGACCGACCCGCCCGAAAACCGCCGTCCCACACCCGCGGCCCGCGCGCCGCCGGGGGCTGGGACGGGTTCATTCGTCATTTTCGCCGCACCATCGTAGGGACCGGCGACCTCTTGGCAATCGAAGCGGTCGCTCCCGGGCCCGGGCGACGGTTTTCCTTCACCCGGACCTATGCCGCAGGCCGATACTGGAAGCGAACGACTGCGCGAGAGAGCGGCGATGAGCACGACGGGATTCCATCAGAAAATCGTGGGGCTGGACCGACTGCGGCAAATCGTTCGCGAAGCCCGCAGCGCCGGCCAACGCATCGTCCAGTGCCACGGCTGCTTCGACATCGTGCATCCCGGCCACATCCGCTATCTCCAGTTCGCCCGCCATCAAGGAGACGTGTTGATCGTCTCCCTGACGGGGGATCGCGCCGGCGGGCGGGGCGGGCGGTCTCCTTACGTACCCGAGGATCTTCGCGCGGAGAATCTCGCCGCGCTGGTCTTCGTGGACTGGGTTTACATCGATCCCAACCCGACAGCGGAGCAGCTCCTTGCGGACATCCGCCCGGACATCTACGTCAAGGGACGCGAGTACGAGCAGTCCACGGATGCGGACTTCCTGGCGGAAAAGGCCGTCGTGGAGCAGTACGGCGGGCGGCTCATCTTCTCCAGCGGCGAGATCGCCTTCAGCACGGCGTCTCTGTCGGAGCGGCGCTTCGATCCGCAGGAGCCCGGCCGGTCGCAACGGCTGGCCGTGCTGGCGGAGCGGCACGCCATCACCCGCGGGGCATTGCTCGACCGCCTCGAGCGGTTCCGCAATCTGCGGGTGGCCGTGGTGGGCGACGTTCTGATCGACCGCTACGTCTTCTGCGACGCCACGGACGTCGCCAGCGAATCGCCCATGCTGAGCCTCACCCAGCAGGCGGAACGGACCTTCGCGGGCGGGGCGGCCATCGTTGCCCGTCACGTGACCGCGCTCGGCGGGCGGGCCTTTCTCCTCTCCGCCGGCGCCGAGGACGAAGCCACCCGCTCCGTCCGCGACTTGCTCGAGGGAGAGGGCGTGGAAACCCATTTCCTGCCCGCCCGCTCCGTGCTCGTCGAGAAGACGCGCTTCCTGGTCGAGGAGGACAAGCTTCTCAAGGTGGATGCGGGGGAACGCATGCCGCTCGATTCCGTCGCCGAACGTGAGGCCGCCATGATCCTCGAACAGCAGGCCAAGATCGCCGACGCCGTGATCCTCTGCGATTTCGGCTACGGCATGATCACCGGGGGTCTGCTCAGCCGCGTGCTTCCCACGCTGCGTCATAACGTGCGCATCCTCGCCGCCGACGGAAGCGGAGGACGTTCCGATCTGCTCGCCTTCAAGCACGTGGACCTGTTCTGCCCGACGGAGCGGGAGCTTCGCCTGGCGCTGAACGATCACGAGACGGGTCTTTCCGCCGCCGCGTGGACCTTTCTGGACCGCACGCAGGGGCGGCATCTGCTGGTGACGCTGGAGAAGCGGGGACTGGTGGTCTTCGAGCGCCGCAGCCAGGATCGCCACAGCCCGGAATGGTCCGGACGACTCAAGAGCGATCATCTGCCCTCCTTCGCCGCCCATGCCGTGGACCGGTTGGGATGCGGCGACGCTCTGCTCGCCGCCGCCACGATGTCGCTTGCTGCCGGTGCCGGTCTGATGGAAGCCGCCGTCATCGGCAACGCCGCCGCCGCTTTGGAAATCACCCTCCTCGGTAACCACCCGATTTCCCAATCCACCCTTCGCGACTGGATCGCTGCCCGGTCGGAATGGCATCATCCCGACGTCCCGACTCCGCCGGCAGGCGTTTTGGAATATCATTGCCCAACCGCGTAAGTTGCAATGACGCTGCTCACGCGCAACACGGGATGGGGAATGTCCGGCACCGGCGCATGTCCTCGTGCTGACCATCGGGTGCGGCGGCGCATTTCGTCGGCCGCTGCAACGGGGCAATGGGTTGCGGGTCGCGAGAACCCTGCAGTCGCCTTCGGTGCTGCCCCCGGGCCGTCTGCTGCGGCGCGCGTTCGGCTTGCGTGGACCTGCGCATCCCGGGCAGTTGAACGGTGGATCAGGAGACCGCAGGAGGCAGGAGAGCGCTTCCGCGCCGAGGCGGTTCGTTGGCCGACAGGCGCCCGCCTTCCCTGCTCTCCTCTCTCCTTTCTCCCGCTCTCCTGCTCTATTCGCCGCGAAGCGGCGAATCGGGGCGACTGGATTCGAACCAGCGACTTCCTGCTCCCAAAGCAGGCGCGCTACCGGACTGCGCTACGCCCCGTGGGTCCCAGCTTGCCGGCCGCTCGGGCGTGGACAGACCACGTCATTCAGCCAGAACCTCAAAACGTATGTGCATTGTATCCTCCGCTCCGGTGGCGGGAAAGGCGGACATCCCCGGCTGCGGTCCGCACCCGAGATCCCGCGGGGGAACCTCTCCATCGACCGCGACGGCGCATTTCTTGAGATGGTGCCTTCCTCATCTCCCGTTTCATGCGGAGGGAGTGCCGAATCCTTCGCGCGGGCGTAACGCCTGCGGCTCGAAACACGGAAACGAGTCATGCGGCCAGAATGCATTCGCTTTCGGATGGGCGAGGGCTACGGATTGGCCAGGATCAGCAGCACGTCGCCGTCCTGCACCACATAGTTCTTCCCTTCCTTGCGGACCTTGCCGGCCGCCTTCGCCGCCTTCATGTCCCCGCAGGCGACCAGGTCGTTGTAGGCCACCGTCTCCGCCCGGATGAACCCCCGCGCCAGATCGGTGTGGATTTTCCCGGCTGCCTCGACGGCCGTCGATCCGCGGCGGATGGGCCAGGCCCGCACTTCCTCCGGCCCCATGGTCAGAAACGAAATCAACCCGCAGGCCTCATAGC
>CAZNQN010000071.1:0-8780 GCA_964574925.1 uncultured Phycisphaeraceae bacterium
GGGCGGAATCGTTCGTGACCGTGCGGGAGGGCAGCGCCGTGGGCGCGGTGCGGAAGGCGCTCGTCGATCGGACGCCCGCGCTGGGGGCGGTGCTGGAGACGTCGCGGTTGGCGGTGAACGCGGCGTTCGCGTCCGAAGAGGAAGCGTTACGCGATGGGGACGAGGTGGCGGTGATCCCGCCGGTCTCGGGAGGGTGAGAAGGCGTGTCGGTGCTGGTGGAACTGGTTCGGGAACCGATCGCCGCCGAGCGGGTGCGCGGATTCATTCTGGGGGATCCGCGTTGGGGCGGGATCTGCACCTTCGACGGCGCGACCCGCGCGGAGCAACATCCGGAGCACGGCGCTTTGCAAACCTTGGTCTATGAAGCGTACGAGGAGATGGCCCGCAGGGAGATGCATCGTCTCGCGGAAGAGGCCAAGCGACGGTTCGGGGCCGGGCGGGTGGCGCTGGTGCATCGGCTGGGGGACGTGCCGCCGGGAGAGGTTTCGGTCCACATCGCGGCGGCGTGCGGGCACCGGGCGGAGGCATTTTCGGCGTGCCGGTTTCTGATCGACGAATTGAAACGGGACGTGCCCATCTGGAAGAAGAACGTCTATGCCGACGGAGCGTGTGCGTGGGTGGCGGCGGAACAGAAGGATCAGCCATGAAGGCGACATCGAAGGCCCGCAAGGGAACACGGAAGAAATCTACGAAGAAGGCGCGCGGCGCGACCGTGCGGATCGCGGAATCGGAAGAGGAGACGAAGAAACGGGCGCGGCGGATTCTTCGTGCGTTGAAGAAACTCTATCCGGAGGCGGATTGCGCGCTGAAGCATCGCAATCCGTTTCAGCTTCTGGTGGCCACCATCCTGTCGGCACAGTCGACGGACGAGACGGTCAACAAGGTGACGCCGGTGCTGTTCAAGGCGTTCCCGACGCCCAAGGCGCTGGCGGAGGCGCCGCCGGAGAAGGTCGAGGAGATCATCCATTCGACGGGGTTCTTCCGGCAGAAGGCGAAAAGCATCCGGGGAGCGGCGCGGAAGATCGTCGAGGGTTTCGGCGGGAAGGTTCCCGACACCATGGAGGATCTGGTGACGCTGCCGGGCGTGGCGCGGAAGACGGCCAACGTGGTGCTGGGGACGGGGTTCGGCAAGAACGAAGGCGTCGTCGTGGATACGCACGTGGGACGGCTGGCCGTGCGGCTCGGTCTGACGCGAAACGGCAAAGACAGCAAGGACGCCGTGCGCATCGAACGGGACTTGATGAAGCTGTTTCCGCGCAAGGAGTGGACCTTCGTGGGTCATGCCTTGATCTGGCACGGGCGGAAGGTGTGCACAGCGCGGAAACCGGCGTGCGATCGGTGTGCGCTCGCCTCCGACTGTCCGTCGGCCGGTATGTTTTCATGAATTCACATCCAAGCGGCGGATCGACGTTCGATTTGTTTGAATTTGTCGATTATGGGAACCGCGCGCTCTGAAGAGCGCTTTTTCCTTGCATCGCAACCCCGATAACGATACGATGCCCAAGGAGCGGAGGGTCTCCAGGAGGCCGACGCATCGGGAGGGGAGACGGCTTCCGGCCCGCCGAAGGGGGACGTGGTTGATCCTGCCCGTTGTTTCCCGCGGGTGATGCGCATGGGGAGGGGATTTCGCGCGGATGGATCGTCCGGGCGGGACTCGGGTGGCTCGCCTTCCGCAGACGTGAGTTTTCAATCGTTTCGACTCGCCCCGTCGGGGTGCGTGCAGGAGGTGTCAGGGGGATGGCAGATCGAAAGGTTTGGGCGCGAAGGGCGTTCCTGTTGGTCACGATGATCGGTGCGGCCGTGCCGGGGACGAATCCGACGGTCGCAAGGGCGCAAACGGTTGCGGACGGATCGGGACGGGAGGGGAAACGTTCCGCCGGATTGACGGTGCGTCGGCCCGGTCTTCTCGGTCGCCCGGCCGTGCCCGTGCAACTGGAGGGGTATCCCGGCCACAAGGAAGAACGACACGATCCACCGGTGGCGAGGGAGGTGCTGGAAGGTCGAACGGCGTCGCCGGCGGCGGTCATCGTGCGCGGGCGTTTCACGAGCGTGCAGGTGAACGTGGACGCGGGAGGCAACAACATCGTGGGGGATGCGGCCAACGAGCCGTCGCTGGCCATCGATCCGACGAATCCGAGCATCATGGCCATCGGGTGGCGGCAGTTCGATTCCATCGCCTCCGACTTTCGCCAGGCGGGCATTGCCTACAGCCAGGACGGCGGGCAGACGTGGACGTTTCCCGGCGTCCTGGACCCGGGGCAGTTCCGCAGTGATCCGGTGCTCAGCGCCGGTCCGGACGGCATCTTCTATTATTCGAGCCTCAGCGCCTTGGATTCGATCGAGGTCTTCCGTTCGTTCGACGGCGGGGTGACGTGGGGCGTGCCGGTGCCGGCGTTCGGGGGCGACAAACAGTGGATCGCGGTGGACCGGACGGCCGGTCTGGGCTCGGGGCATCTCTATCAGATCTGGAACGTGCAGTTTACCTGCTGTCCGCCGTTCGATTTCACCCGATCGGTGGACCAGGCGCAGACGTTCCAGGGACCGTTCGCGGTCCAGCCGACGAGCATGAAGTGGGGGACGATGGATGTCGGGCCGGACGGACGGTTGTACTTGGCGGGGACGGCGCTGTCGACGCCGGCGATTCTGGTGGGGCGGTCGTCGACGGCGCAGGATCCGCTGCAGACGCCGACGTTCGACTTCGTCACCACGGTGGATCTGGGAGGATCGATCGCGTTTGCGGGCGGGCCGAACCCGGAGGGCTTGCTGGGACAGGTGTGGGTCGCGACCGATCATTCGGGCGGTCCGACACACGGGAACGTCTATGTGTGCGCGTCCGTGAATCCGCCGGGGCCCGATCCGGTGGACGTGATGTTCACCCGCAGCGAGGACGGGGGGATGACGTGGTCGCCGCCGGTACGAATCAACGACGACGATCCCGGCAACGGGGCGTGGCAGTGGTTCGCCACGATGTCGGTGGCGCCCAACGGGCGGATCGACGTGGTGTGGAACGACACCCGCAACACGGGCGCCGCCAATCTTTCGGAAACGTTCTACAGCTTCTCCTTCGACGGCGGGCGGACGTGGGCGGCGAACGTGCCGATCAATCCCGTCTTCGACAGTCACGTCGGCTTCCCCAATCAGAACAAGATGGGCGATTACTATGACATGATCTCCGACAACGACGGAGCGAACCTGGCGTATTCCGCCACCTTCAACGGGGAGCAGGACGTCTACTTCGTGCGCATCACGGCGGATTGCAATGACAACGGGATCGTGGATTCGGAGGATGTAGCCTCGGGAACCAGCCCGGATTGCGACGGCAACGGGATTCCGGACGAATGCCAGGCGGACTGCGACGGCAACGGGGTGGCGGATGCGTGCGAGCTGCCGCCGATCGGCACGAGGCAGGACTGCAACGGCAACGGCATCCTGGACGCCTGCGAGACGGGAGGCGGTTTCGACTGCCGGTCGATTGCGTTTACGAGGGGCGGTTCCTGCATCGAGGCGACGGTCACGTTACCCAACACGATGCAGGACGGGGAATTGACGGTGGGGACGTCCGCGGTGCCGGAGACGTTGACGATCGAGATCCTCGATTCGTCGTGCGCGGCGGGAGGAACGTTTCAGGTGTTCCTCAACGACGGACTCATCGCCTCGGGGGATGTGGATCCGCTGGATACATGCAGTTGCAATCCCCCCATCCAGCAGGTGCCGGTCACGGACGGTGCGCTGATCGCGTCGCTGTGGGTGCCGGGCGGTCCGAACACGATCCGGTTCGAAATGAACGGCGGCGATGAAAGCCTGGCGTGGGTGCGCGTGGTGGCGTCGACGGCGACGAGCAGCGAGACGAGCTGCATCTTCGATCCGACGTTCGGCTCCTGTGCGAGTACCGCGCTTTGCAGCCACGGGACGGCGTCGTCGCCCCTTATCGCGAGCGGTCCTGCGGCATTCCACGAAATCGTACATACTTTGCCGTTTACCCAGTCGGCGCTGGCGGGTTCGATCGACATTGCGAACGATCCGGCGGGGCCGTACCAGGTCTGCGTGACGACGCACACCGCGTTTGCCGACGTGCCGGACACGCTGGTGTTCGACGTGCTGGACTCAGCCTGTGCGGGTGGGGGGACGTATGAGTTCCTGCTGAACGGGGTGTCGCTGTTGACGACGGCGGCGGACCCGGCCGTGACGTGCAGTTGCGGCGCGCCCGTGCAGAGTTTTTCCATTCCCGCGGCGACATTCTCGGGATCGTGGAACGTGGGCGGGCCCAACGAGTTGCGGTTCGAAATGAACGGCGGCGATGAAAGCCTGGCGTGGGTGCGGGCGCGGGTGAGCCTCGGCGGCGTCAGCGATACGGTCTGCCTCTTCGATACGGGCAGTCTCTGCGGGAGTGAGAATCTCTGTGATCACAACTTCGTCGCCTCTCCCGTGGATATCACGGTTCCGGCGGTGTTTCCGGAACAACGGGTGTGCAACGATTACACAAAAGACGTCCAGCAAGAACTGGCTGTCAATGTGCCGTGTTCAACGGCGAATGTATGTTTTGTGTCCCAATGGGATGGATACACGGGCATCTATGCGGACGTCTGGGAAGACGGCGGTTTCGCCTTCATTCCGAACTGGGGCGCGGACGGCAACCCGGCACGGGTGAATATCATAGATGTTCGGGTTCCCACGAATCCGCAGTTGGCATCCGTGTTCTTCGTCCCCCCGCCGAACAACGATGCGTCTCCACAGGACGTCAAGGCCGCCGGTGGACTGCTTTTCGTGGGGCTGGAGGGCGACCCGGACGACAGTGTCGCCATCGTGGACGTACGAGACCCGTTCAACCCGGTGCAACTGGCCACGGTCCGAATCGCCGGGTTCGAGGAAGTTCATAACGTATTCTATGACAGTGGGTTTCTCTACCTGGCGAACAGCGCGACACCGCAAGTGGCGATCGTGGACCTGACGGCCTTCGATCCCGACAATCCTCCGGCCTCGCCGATCACAACGCCGAAGTGGATCGTCAACAATGTAGGCGGTTTGTTCGTGCATGATATCACGGTCGTGCGTGGACGGATGTATGCGGCCGCCTGGGACAGCCTGCAAATCTATGATGTCTCGAACGTGGCGGTCAGTCCGCCGGTGTGGATCGGGTCCGCCCCGGGGGACAGTGTGCATTCCAGTTGGCCGACGGACGATGATCAGTACGTTGTCGTCGGGGAGGAGCGCCCCGGCGGAGGGATCCGGGTCCTGCGGATGACGGACACGGGCGGGGGCATGCTGTCACTGATGCAGACGGATGAAGTTGTGCTTCCGGATGCTTTCAGCGCGCATAATCCGTTGATCATCGGGCATCGCGTCTATACCTCGTGGTACGAACGCGGGTTGCAGGTACATGATATTGATCCGGTGACAGGCGCGTTGAGCTTTGTGGCGGAATTCGATACGTCGAATACGGGCATCGGAAACTGGGGCGTGTATCCGTTCGGCGGCGAAGACCGCATTCTGCTCAGTGACGGGGACGAGGGGCTCTATGTCGTTGCCTTGCAGCCCGCGGGTACACCGTGTGCCTGCGTCGCAAGCAGCGCGGCGAAAGCGGATACCATCACGCCCGGCGGGGGACCGGCCGTCGTCAATGAAAAGGTGCGGATGATTTCGTTCTCGGCAGGCGATCCGGGGAGGCAACAGGCGGTGCGCGTGACGTTCGTCGATCTGCCGCCGCCCTTCGATGTTCTTGATGGAACGCGGATGTGGGTGGGAAGTCCGCGGTCGGTCTGCCGAAACTCAGGCCTGGTCGATTGTCCACCCGGTCCGGATGCGTTCTGGACGGCGACGTTGCAATGCGATCCGGACTTTCGGGACTGGTCGGTACTGGGTGTCGTGCATGTGTTCGGTGAGGCCATTGTTCCGGCTGCCGCCTATCAGGTGGATGTCGTCGATGTGAGCTGTGATCTGACGGTGGCCGGGAACTTCTCTCCACCGCTGACGATCACGACCAGCGCATGGGGCGACGTGACGGGCGGGTGCAGCGTGCGTCCCTGTCTGCCACCGGACAGCAGCATCGACGTGACGACGGACGTGACGGCTGTGCTGGACCGCTTCCGGAATGCGACGGATGCCGTGGAAAAGCCACGGGCGGATGTGGAGCCGGCATTGCTGGATCTGCTTGTCAACATCAGTGACGTAACGATGACGATGGATGCGTTTCGCGGATTCGCATATCCGTTCAATACGGTGCCGGATGCGTGTCCGTAGCCGGGATCGGGCAGGAGATGCGCTGCATCAGGGTGTCACAGGACGTCCCTGAGACAAACAGAAGGAGGTTCGCCGTGCTGGAGAGGCGTGTAGGGTGGTGCGGGATGGTCGTGTTTGTGATGTGCGGTGTGAGCGTAGACCCGGCACGGGCGCAGGTGGGTCCCGACGTGATCACCGGACACCTCTACGGACTGGAACAGCTGGCCCGCGAAGGTCCGATCGGCTCCGGCACGGTGGGTCTGGGCGTCTGGACGACCATGTGTAACAAAGGTGATGCGGACATCCACATCGAGCCGTTGCCCGCGATCGACCACCCCGTGATGCTGGGAAACCTGTATCGGCTCTCCACCGTGAACGGAGCCACGCGGTTCGAACAAATCGGTCAGTCCTGGATCAAGCACAGTTTCGGTTCCTCGAATGATAATGAATGCGGTTTCGGGTGTGGAGGCGGTCCGCTTAACCGCGTGCCGCCGGGCTGTTCCGATACCTACGCCGCCATCCAGTTCGATCCGTGCGGATTGGGGACGGAGGGACTGATGGCCCCCCGGTCGGCCATCCATCCGTATACGGGAGCATTGCCTCCGGGGCCGGAGCTGGGGCCGGGCGGGGGGTGTCCAAGAAACTTCCCGTCCGCCAATCACATCGGTCATCATCACCAGTTCGATGCCTCGGGGATTTTCGTGACGGGCATTTCGCACCGGTTGCAAGTTCAGGATGTGGACTTGATGCCCGGGCTCAATCCGGGAGCGCGGTACTTCATGGAGGGACAGTATATCGCCGGCATCGAGTTTCGGGAAGGCAACGGCAACCAGTTCAACAACGTGGCCCATCGGGAAGTGGAAGTCGTCGGTCCCGATATGGACGGCCTCTTCACCTTCAACAACCTTTCGGACACGTTCAGCGAGTCGCCTGCGGTGGACGCTTGGACGACGGCGCAGCAGACGATCCTGGAACCGGCGCCGCTGGCGGACGGGCGCGGCATCCTGGCGTATGAGGCGACGCCGATCGGCGGCGGCCTGTGGCATTACGAGTATGCACTGTACAACATGAACAACGATGCCTCGTTCGGTTCCCTGAGCATCCCGATTCCCTCCGGCGTGACGGTCAGCAACATCGGTTTTCACGCCCCGCTCAATCACGCACCGGAAGCCAACGCGGACAATTATGACAATGAACCGTGGATGGCGACGCTTTCGGGCGGAACCCTGACGTGGACGACGGATCCTTTCGATGTCGATCCGCTGGCCAACGCCGTTCGTTTCGCCACGCTCTACAACTTCCGTTTCGATGCCGACGCGCCGCCGAAAAGCGTGTTCGCGACGGTGGGCCTGTTCAAAATCTCCGGCTCGATTCAGGCGGCCACGGTCGGACCGCGCTCCCTCTTGAACAACGATTGCAACGGTAACGGAATCGACGACACCTGCGAACTGGACTGTGCCGCGCCGGGCTGTGCCGGGGTTCCCGGATGTGGGACGGCCACGGATTGTGACGGATCGGGGGTGCCCGATGCGTGTGAAATCGACTGCAACGGCAACGGAATCGACGATCGCTGCGACATCACAAGCGGGTTCAGCAGTGACTGCACGGGCAACGGGGTACCGGATGAATGCGAGCCGGACTGCGATGCGGACGGCGTCCCCGATTCCTGCGAGATGCTCAACGGGACCGGAACGGACTGCAACGGGGACGGCGTACTGGACAACTGTACGGTGCCGGGCGGCCCGGGGGATGCCAACGGCAACGGGATTCCCGATGTGTGTGAGTGTGCGGCCCCACCTGCGCCGGCGCCGCCGCCGGGGACGGCCGCTCGCAACCGCTATCTGGTGATTTCCGGCGTCCCCGGCTCCACGACCCGGGTGGAGGTGACGATGGAAGCCGGTCCGCCCGATCTCGTCGGGCAGACGTGGTGGGTGTCGGGCGACGTCCGTGAGACGGCGGAGAACAGCGGAAGCGTGCCGCCCATTCCCGGCGAGCCGAGCGTGCGGGTTACGACGCTCAGTTGCGATCCGGTGCCGATCATCTGGGACGGGTTCGACACGCTGGAGGTTTACGACTCGGCCATTGTGCCGGGAGCCCGGTACCGGGTGGTGGCGTTTTCCGAAGCGTGCCCGCCGAACCTGGTGGCCGCCCCTTCGGAACCCGCCATCCTGGAAACCAGCCGGTGGGGGGACCTAGTGGGAACCTGCGCCCAGACGCCCTGCTCTCCGCCCGATGCCAGCGTGGACGTCACCACGGACGTGACGGCCATCCTGGACAAGTTCCGAAACGCAACGGGGGCCCCCAGCAAGCCGCGGGCCGACCTGGAGCCGGAGATCGTCGACCAGCGCGTCAACATCTCGGACGTGACGCAGGGCTTGGATGCGTTCCGGGGGCAGCCGTATCCCTTCTCCGCATCGTCTCCCTGCCCGTAGGGGCCGAACAGGGAGGGCGACGGGCGATGGGCTGAGGCCGGCAGGGATCTTCAAGGCGGCTTTCGCGCGCATCCTCACCGCAAGGCGGTGAGCGGACGGGCGGGGACCGATCGCATCTTGGCGCCGTGGATG
>CAZNQN010000072.1:0-2178 GCA_964574925.1 uncultured Phycisphaeraceae bacterium
ACCGTCTTGCGGGCGCCGGGCCTTTACGCTGCTGGAGCTGCTCACGGTGATCGGCATTCTGGGATTGCTGATCTCGATCATCATCCCCTCCCTGACGGCGGCCCGCCGCACGGCCAAAACCAACGTCTGCCGCTCTCACCTGAAGGGGATCGGGAACGCCTTCGCCCTCTACCTCACGGAAAACGACGACCGCTTTCCGCCCGTGCGCATGGACAAGCTCTCGCCCACGGATGAGGACTACTACGTCAACGGAGACAAACGTCTCCGGCCTCGCTGGCAGTGGTTCCTTCAGACGGACCAGGGACCGGTGATCAATCCGGCGCCGTTCCGTCACGCCTTCCGCAGCCCGGGCTATTTCCACGACGACACGGTTCCCCGCGGCAGCAACGAGGTCCGCAACGGGCGAACGATGACCATCGACGTGTTCACCTGCCCGGAGCTTGACGACCCGGCGATCTCCCACGACATCCGCGACGGTGCCTACGGGTACAACTACCAGTATCTGGGCAACACCCGCCAGGACACCGATCCGAAACGGTGGGACAACTTCCCCGTCGGCCTGCACCAGATCCGCAGTCCGTCGCACACGGTGGAAGTCGCCGACAGTCGCGGCGCCGGCATTCCCCACGGGAAGATTTCGTACATGCTGGATCCGCCGCGCCGGGCGGCCGAGCGCAATGCACAGCGTTTCGGGCCGGTCATCCGTCCGTCCGATCCCGAAGCGGTATCAGGCGTCATCATCGAGAACGAAGATTCCATCCTGCTCTACTCGCCGGTCGAGGCGCGTCACCGCGGGCTGGCCAACGTGGTCTTCGTGGACGGCCATGCCGAGGGGATGTCACTCAGCGCATTAGGATATGAGCTGTCCGATCGAGGTTCCTTCCCCACCGTGCCGGACAAGACGCCGTTGCCCATCCACGATCCCTACGAGGGCACCTATCACGCCAACAACCGGCTGTGGAACGGGCTGGGGCAGGATCCCATCGCCGAGAAACACCGCCCGACCAGCGGCGGCTGATGCCCGTAAGGGACGCCTCGCTCCGGAAGGGATGTGCGCGGCGGAGAGGCCCCCCGGCTTATCCTCCCTGCTGCGGATCGGGAACGGTCACGAACCCGGTGGTGGCCGAGAGGCTGTACTGCTCGTAGCACATCGACCAGTGGATGGAAAGGAACGCATACGAGGTCAGAATCAGCAGGGCGGCCAGTTCCGTGATGCGGGCGCGGCGGAAACGCAGCAGCGGATAGCTCCCGATCAGGACCAGCCCGATCTTGAACAAAGCCACCGAGGCCGTCCCGTACTGGAGCATGTGCCTTGCAAGCGGGTTCTGCTCGTGCAGCATTCCCTGCTGGTGGGAAAGGATGGTGAACATCAGGTCGAACCCGTTGAGGATCCAGATCCCCACGACGAGACAGATCACCCGGTGGGACCGGGCCTCCGCCACCCAGCGGACGAACCGGGTCGTCCGGCGCGGTTTGCGGATGCGGGCGGGGGTCGGCGGGCGCGGAGAGGACCGCTCCCGGACCGCCGGGTCGGGCGGAACGATGGGGCGGTGCGTCCGATCACGCACCGGCGCGGATGTCGGAGGCGCAAGCGGCATGTCCTTCGTATCGACCGCCGCCGCAGCGGGAATTACTTGCCCGCGCGCCGCCGATGAGCCCGGTAATGCGTTCCGCCAATCGGAAGAACACGAAGGATTATTTGTCCACGAACGTTCCTTCGTGTAGACGTATGCGGAGACAGGCGAGTTTTCAAAACAAGCTTTCGAGGAGGCTTTGGAGGGCGATCTCAACAGAGCCGCGACCGCGAGGGAGCGGTCTGTTTCCGTTTCAGCGACACGCCGCCCGGTCCGTCGCCGAGGTCTGAAAACCGAGGCTTGCAACGCGCTATGGGTTCGCACAAGTTCACGCACATCGACGAGAAAGGTCGCGTCCGCATGGTGGACGTCTCCGACAAACCGGTCACCGTGCGGGAGGCCGTCGCCTCCGCCGTCATCCGCATGAAACCGGACGTGCTCGCATCGCTGGTGGGGGGCGAACTGCCCAAGGGCGACGCGCTGGCGACGGCGCGGCTCGCCGCGACCCTGGCCGCCAAACGGACCGACGAATGGATCCCGCTCGCCCATACGATCCCGCTCACGCACGTGGCGGTTGCGTTCGAGACCACCGGCCCCGGTGAGC
>CAZNQN010000072.1:2188-8747 GCA_964574925.1 uncultured Phycisphaeraceae bacterium
TGTGTTTACGTTTTGTTGTACGGCCCGGACCGAGGCGCGGACGGGCGTGGAGATGGAGGCTCTGGTGGGCGCGACGGCCGCGGCCTTGACCCTCTACGACATGGCCAAAGCAGCCGACCGGTCCATGGTGATCGGCCCGGTGCAGCTCGAACGCAAAAGCGGCGGTCGCAGCGGCACGTACGTTCGCGACGCAGAGACATCGTGAAACAACGCTCTACCTCCCGCCCCGCGTCGGCTCGGCATGACGGCGGTCCTTTTCATGCGTTCGAAGCAGCGATCCTTCACGCGGGCTTCCGGTCTGCGGCTCGGAACATATGAAAAACGCTTCTACCGACGATCGATCATGTCGAGGAGAAGATCGGCCGTGTTCTCGGATGCCCGCCCTTTTCGCAGCGCGGCGGTCACGTCGCAAAGGTCCGCGCGAATGCGCTCGCGGCGGTCGGGGGTATCGAGGATTTCCAGAGCCGTCCGGGCCACGGCGTCGAGGTCGCGGTAATACGGCATGAACTCGGGAACGATCCGTCGTCCCGCCAGGATGTTCGGCAGGGACAGATGCGGCGTGTGCAGGAACCAGCGGGCCACGAGGTGATAAAAAAGACGCGATGCCTGATATAGGACGATCATCGGCTTCTCGTGGAAGGCGACTTCCAGGGCCGCCGTGCCGGAGGTGACGAGGACGAGATCGGCGGCACGGATCAGCTCGTGGTGATGGCCCCGGACGGTGCGGACGGGAACGCCCATGCGGGCGGCCGTTCGCTCGACGATGGGTTGAAGCTGCGGGCCGGCTACGGACACGGCACAGGCGCTTCCCGCAGGGTCCACTCCTCCCACGCTTCCGCCAGCGGATGCCCGACATAGGTGGCGGGAACTCCCCGGCTGCGGAAATAGGTCTCCTCGAAGGGAAGAATGACGGCGGCACGGTCGATGCGATCGCGCAGTTTGTGGATGCGATACTCTCCCCACGCCCACATCTGGGGGGCGATGTAGTATAGAACGGGGATACCGAGGGCGTGGGCATTGCCGGCCAGCGGGAGGTGCAGGGTGGGCGAATCGACGACGCCCCCCGCGGCGAACGCGTACCGCCGGAGGTGGGCGTCGGCGGTGCGCCAGAATCGCACAGCCCGCCCGGCGATATGGAGCACGCCCAGGAGCATGGCGGCCTCGGCGGTCATGTCGAAAACGGACTCGCAGCCGGCGTCGCGCATGGCCGGTCCGGTCATGCCGATAAACCGAATGTCCGGGCGACGTCGGCGGACAGCCCGGATCAGGGCGGCGGCGTGACGGTCGGCGCTGGGTTCGGCCGCGCTGATGAACACGAGCGGATCGCGTTGGCGTCGGGGTTGTGTCACTTGTTCTCGGGAACCGGGCAGTCGAGCGGCGGACCGGGCCGCGCTCCCCCGCCCGCAATGCGAAGGCACGCTATGCGGGGGGCGGGAACGGGTCAATTCCGGGCGGAAAGCGGGTTGCATCGGTGGAGAGTTCGGGTAGTCTTCGCAAGCGGATAAACCACCCCGGGGGCGCCGAAGGCATCCGGGGCGAAGAAAATTCGGGGAAGATCGCCCGCATAACGGGTTGCATCCTCCGCGGATTCTGGTACCATCGGGGATTCCGGTCGCGCTGGGCGTCCGGGTTTTGTTTCCTGGGAGGTGTTGGTTGGCTTCGGAGTTGGTCCGTCAATTGATCGAATCGGGGATTCACTTCGGGCACCGGGCGAGCCGGTGGAACCCGAAAATGCGCCCTTACATCTTTGGGAAGCGCAACGCCGTTCATATCATCGACATTCGCGAGACCGTCAAGGGGCTGCTGCGGGCGAAGAAGTTTCTGACGCAGGTGGTGGCCTCGGGCAAGGACGTGCTCTTCGTGGGGACGAAGCGACAGGCTCGTCCCCATATTCTTGCGCAGGCCCAGCGGGTCAACATGCCGTACGTGGCGGAGCGGTGGCTGGGCGGGACGCTGACCAACTTCCGGACGATCCGCAGCCGGCTCGCGCGACTGGAAGAGCTGGAAGCGGCGGAAGCAGACGGGACGGCCCAGGAATACAGCAAGAAGATGATCGCGTCTCGCACGCGGGAGCTGCGGAAGATCCGGCGGAACCTGGAAGGAATCCGGAACATGGACAAGCTTCCCGGGGCGCTGGTGGTGATCGACGTGCACCGGGAACGGAACGCCGTGCGGGAGGCGAAAAAGATGGGCATCCCCACGGTCTGCCTGATCGACACCGATTCGGACCCCGACTATGCGGACCTTCCCATCCCCGGCAACGACGACGCCATGCGGGCGATCGGACTGGTGCTGACGCAACTGGCGGACGCGGTGGAGGAAGGCTTGAAGGCGCGGGCGGACATGGCCGCGAAAGAGGCGGAAGAAGCCCAGGCGGAGGCACGCCGCCGCGCACGGGCCCAGATGTCGGCGGAGTCGGGTTCCTCGGAGGAGTCGTCCGCCGGGACCGAACCGGCCGCCCCGACGTCGTCCGGCGAAAGCGAGCAGCAACCGGGGGCGGATCTGGCGCCGGCGCAGGCGGGCGACCCGGAACCGTCTTCCTGAAATCCGCGTCCCGGCCGGCTGCCGTCCGGCGGCCTGAGCATCGATCCACACCCCCGACGCGCCGGCGGCAACGGGAACGAGGTGCGACCTTTCGGGACGTCCTTCTTGCAGTCGGGAGCCGATGAACCTCCGCTGCGGGGTTCGGTTGGATTCGTGTAGAAAACTCCGCCGGCCAGACGAAACGGCGGAAACGAGGAGAACGCAACAGCGATGTCCACGATCAGCGCCCAGATGGTCAAAGACCTGCGGGAAAAGACGGGCCTGCCCATGATGGAGTGCAAGCAGGCGCTTACGGAAAGCGGTGGCGACATCGAGGCCGCCATCGAATGGCTCCGCAAGAAACACAAGGGGAAAATGTCCGAGCGGGCGGACCGGCAGACGGGCGAGGGCCGCATCGGCGTCTTCATCGACGACGCCAAGAAGATCGGCGGCATCGTGGAGCTTCAGTGCGAAACGGCACCGGTGGCGAAGAACGAGCTGTTCGTGAATCTGGCCAACGAGATCGCCCGCATCGTGGCCATGGGGTCGGAGGCGTCGCCGGATCCGGAGGCGGTGCGGAAGAATCCGGAAGTCGACGCGAAGTTCACGGACGTGTTCGGGCGGTTGCGGGAGTCGATGAACCTTCGCGCCTGCCGGCGCGTGCAGGGCGAATACCTGGCGTGCTACGTGCATCACGACGGCAAGAGCGGCGTGATGCTGGCGCTGGACGCGGAGCCGAAGTCGGACAAGAACGTCGCGGCCGATCTGTGCATGCACACGCTGTTTACGCAGCCGATCGCCATCGACCGGGCGGGCGTACCAGCCGAGGAAATCGAAAAGGTCCGCAGCCTGGCCATTGAAGTGGCGAAGAACGAAGGCAAACCCGAACAGATCGTGCAGAAAATCGCGGAGGGCAAGGTCAATGCGTTCTTCGCGGAGCGGGTCCTGCTGGAGCAGATCCACGTCAAGACCGACGACTACGGCAAGACGAAGATCGCGGACGTGCTCAAACAGGCGGGCGTGGGAACGGTGACCGATATGGTCATCATGAAGGTCGGCGGCTAGGCGGCGGAGGACATTCCCCGGCCGGATCCGCGCCCACACGAAAGCGCCCTCTGTGAAGGCCCGAACCGCCGGCGGTTCAAGGCGAACGGTTTCCGGAAACCGGCAGGTCATGGAAGCGTCCGGCGTGCCGGCTCCCATCATCGACGGCTTATGGCTGAGACCCGATACCGCCGCGTGCTGCTGAAGATCAGTGGGGAGAGTCTGTGCGCTCCCGGTGCGCAGGGGATCGACGGGGGCGAGCTGGAACGGCTCACGGCGGAACTGAAAAAGGTGGTGGACCTGGGGGTGCAGGTGGCCGTCGTCGTCGGCGGAGGCAACCTGGTGCGGGGACATTTGATCGCGAAGGATTCCCCCATCGAGGAAACCACCGGGCACTACATGGGGATGCTGGCGACGGTGATCAACGCGCTGGCGGTGCAGGACACGCTGGAGTCGATGGGGGTGGCGACGCGGGTGCAAAGTGCCCTGACCGTCGCCTCCGTGTGCGAACCGTTCATCCGGCGGCGGGCCATCCGCCACCTGGAAAAGGGCCGGGTGGTCATCTTCGCGGGCGGCACGGGCAACCCGTTCGTGACGACCGACACGGGCGCGGCGCTGCGGGCGGCAGAGATCCGGGCGGAGGTGCTCATGAAGGCGACCAAGGTGGACGGGGTGTATACGGCCGATCCAGAACAAGACCCTTCGGCCGAGCGGCTCGAACACGTCACCTACAACGAGGTGATCGATCAGCGGTTGAAAGTGATGGACGTCAGCGCGGTGGACCTGTGCCAGCGGGCCGGCATCCCCATCATCGTCCTGGACATGAAGAAACCGGGCAACATGAGCGCGGTGGTGCAGGGGCACGGGACGGGCACGCTGATCGACGGAGGAACGTAAAAGACCGAAACGATGCCTGCGGACGTGCCGACCCGCTGGACCCCCCAATGATGCCCTTTCGTACGGAAAACGTTCCCCCCTGACCGCATTCCGCCACCTTGTCCCGCGCACCGGCCGTTCCTAGAATGACCCGCGCCCCCGGGCAACAAACGGAAACGACAAGGGACGACTGACTGGAGCGATTCCCATGCCGGCAGGTGAAATCGAGAAAACGTGCAAACAGAAGATGGCTAAGGCGGTGGAGTTCTTCAAGCAGGAGCTTCGCGGCATCCGCACGGGGCAGGCCAATCCCGCGTTGGTGGACCATCTGAAGGTGGAGGTATCCTCTTATGGCAGCACGATGGAACTGCGGGAGCTGGCGACGATCTCGGTGCCCGATCCGGGGACGCTGCTGATCAAGCCGTTCGATCCGGGGACGCTGAAGGACATCGAGCGGGCGATCCAGATCTCGGACCTGGGCATCGCGCCACAAAACGACGGCAAGGCCATCCGGCTGCCGATCCCGCCGCTGTCCGGCGAGCGACGGGAACAACTGGTCGCACAGGTTCGCAAGATGGCCGAGGCGCAGAAGGTGGCCGTCCGCAACGCCCGCCGCGATGCCAACAAGGCCATCGACACCGCGGAGAAGAAGGATAAGACGCTCAGCGAAGACCAGGCGAAGGATCTGAAAGACCGCATCCAGAAACTGACCAGACAGTTCGAGGACGAGATCGACCGCATCACGAAGGAAAAGAGCCAGGAAATCGAGACCGTCTAGGACGGCTCCCGAGACGGTGTGCCCATCCTCATGCCACCGGTGACGGACCGCCGAATGATTCGTCACCCGCAGGTGGTCCCTCCGTGCACATCGACGGGGCGTTTCCTCATCGGAGGTAGAGTACAGCCCCACCGGGCGGCTTCCGTGCGCAGTCTGGCACAACAGACGAGACATGGCGGGAGAATTCACGCCTTGACGCACGGAAGCGAGAAATACTCCGCCGGGCGCAAGGGACCGTCACCGGGGTCTACTTGCCGCCCATGGCCCGGATGCGATCCCCCACCGAGCCGATGCGGGAAATACGTAGACCGAAATTCTCTCCCACCTTCACCGCCTGACCGGAACCGATCGGGCAACCGCCCACTTCCAGGATCAGCTCGGAATCGGCGGGCACCTCGAATTCGATGATGGTGCCGATGGTGATCTTCAGGATCGCCTCGATCGACATCTCCCGTTCAGCCAGGGTGACCGTCACAGGTACGCTCAGGCCCAGGATGCGGTTGATGTCGGGGCTGCGAGGCTTATCTCCGCCGGGGGTCGGGCCGGACCGCGCGGACGCACCGCCGGGATCCGCAGACGACCCCTGCGCGAACAACGCATCGATGCCGGCTTGGGACATTCCCATCCCGCAGGTCCCTCCAAGGGCGCACGCTCCCCTCCGGATGGATATCGTCGCAACCGCACGACCGTCTTGAACCCCCTGTGAAAACCGTCGGGTTCCGGGCCGGGAGCGGGGATTCCCGCACGACTTGCGCTCCGGAGGATGGAGGATGAAGACAGCGGATCAGACGGCGCGAACGACGAGGCAGGCGTTGTGGCCGCCGAAACCGAACGAGTTGCTCAACGCCACCCGCACCTTGTGATCGCGGGCGGTGTTGGGGCAGTAGTCCAGATCACACCCGTCACCGGGGTGTTCGAGGTTGATGGTGGGCGGAACGACGCCGTGGAGCATGGCCTGGATGCAGGCGATCAGCTCCAACCCCCCGCTGGCGCCCAGCGAATGACCGACGGCGCTTTTCGTGGAGCTGACGATCACCCGCTCCGCCACGGGTCCGAAGACTTTCTTGATGGCGGTGGTCTCGGCCACATCCCCCAGCGGCGTGCCCGTCCCGTGGGCGTTGATGTAGTCGACGTCCTCGGGCGCGATGCCGGCGTCCTGAAGGGCGGTCTGCATCGCCCGGGCAGCGGCCTCGCCGTCCTCGCGCGGCTGGGTCAGGTGATCGGAATCGGACGTAAACCCGAACCCGGCGACCTCGGCCAGCATATTCGCCCCTCGCTTCCGGGCATGCTCGTATTCTTCGAAGATCAGCGCGCTGCCGCCCTCGGCGAGGACGAAAC
>CAZNQN010000073.1:0-2915 GCA_964574925.1 uncultured Phycisphaeraceae bacterium
TGTTGGCATCCGGGGTGTTGAGCACCAGCACGCCGGCGGCGGTGGCCGCGTCCAGATCCACGTTGTCCACGCCGACGCCGGCGCGGGCGATCGCGGCCAGTCGACCGGGATTCGCCAGCACCTCTTTCGTCAGCTTCACGGCCGAGCGGATCAAGATGCCGTCGTAGTCGCCGATCACGCCAGCCAGCTCGTCGGGCGAAAGCCCCTGCCGGATGTCGAAGGTGATGCCGGGTGTGTCGCGGAGGATGGCGAGTCCCGCCTCGGCCAGCTTGTCCGCCACCAGGATTCTTTTCTCGTCGCTCATGTCTTCGCCGTCGCTGACGGGGCGACCCGTCGCCGGAGCCGCCCGTGGATTCCGCCCTACCGGCTGCGGGCCTTGCCGGAGGGTTTACGGTCCTTCGGACCCGCCACCTGTGCAACGGTCGTCCGATCGAGGAACTTTCGATACGCCTCCATCACCCGTTTCCAATGCTGATGGCCGCCGCAGGGGTTGTCGTCCGAGCAGACGGGGTTCCCAAAGGGACAGGGGCGGTTGGGCGCCAGGTCCGGCTCGAAGGGTGCCAATACGTCGTACAGCAGCGTCTCCTGCGGCGGGCGGGCGAACCGGAACCCGCCGCCCCGACCCGGATTGGCCGCCAGGACCCCCCTGCGCACGAGTGTGCCCAGGATGGCCGAGAGGTACTTGGAGGGGATGCCGGTAGCCCTGGCGATGGTGGAGGCGGGAATGGGGCAGTCGTCCGCCCGCTGGGCCAGGAAGACCATCGCCTGCAATGCGTATTCGCCGGTTCGAGACAGCATCCGCGTTCCATCTCCCGTCGAGTCGTCCCGCCGCCTTTCGGCATGGCTCCGCGCTGTGGGAGACCATCATGTCGCGGACCAGAACGAAACGCCTGTTCGCTTTGTGCGGATTTCGGAAAACCGGATTGTAGGGAAAAACCGTCCGCTGTGCAGGGCGTGGCTGCGGTTCATGCCGGCGGCTCACGCTTCACGGAAAACGCCGCTTGCCCTTCAACCGCCGATCTCGTGGATGGTGAGCCGGTCGGCGGAGAGGTCGAGGGTCGCCACGGTCTTCCGCCGCGCGCGATGGAGGGCGCCGGGATTGATGAACCGCTTGCCGTCGATCCGCTCATCGCGGAGTTGATGCGTATGCCCGTGGAGGACGTAATCCACGTCGAGCCGGTCCGCATGGGCAAACGCCCGTTCGTGTCCGTGGAAGACGGCCAGGCGTTTCCCGTCGAGATCGAGACGGAGCGGCACCGCCGACGGCGGTGTCAGGCCGACCGTTTCCAGGTAGCGAAGCAGCGGCTCGTCGGGATCGTCCATGTTGCCCCAGACGAAGGAGACGGGGCGTCCGACCAGCTCGTCGAAGACGGCCGTTCCGCACACGTCGCCGCAATGGATGATGTGTTCGACGCCCTCCCGATCGAACAGCGCCACCGCCTCCCGCGTCGCACGGGCCTGACCGTGCGTGTCCGACAGAATCCCGATCAGCATGCTTTTTTCTTTCCTTTCCCACGACGCTTTCGTCAACCATGCGGGTTTTGGGAACTTCTGCACGTTCATTGAAGCTCCCGCCCCCTGGAGGACAAACGGACTGGTTTCCTCCCTTCACGGTGCGCCCGTGCGTCCGGACAGCTCAACGCGGACGGGGAACGCCCGCTCCCTCACGGTCGCGGCTCTGCTCAGACCCCTCCGCCCGTACACTCGCGGCGCGGTCCAGCAGCAATCGCCGTCCCCCCGCCGTCCCCCCGCTGAACCCCTTCTTTGCCACCCTCGAGCCGTATCGTCCAACAACCGCCGATCACGGTGGCGCGTAGCCCCAGTAAAGGCGCGGATGGTACCAGACGATCTTCCCGTGACGGAAATCGTGATTCGTCACCAGGTCGCCCGTCGTGACGTGGTTGACCCCGCCGTCGACGTAGAGGACGTTCGCATAATCGCCGTGGAAGCGGCCGGCCGGGCGGCCCGACCAGGTCCGTTGATATTTGGTGGCCACGTCGCGCGGCGTGCCGGCGGGCGAATTGGGGTAGATCTCGAACATCAGTACCGTGTTCGGGTGCCGTACCCACAGACGGGTCTGAAGATGCACCGCACCGGGGTCGGGGAAATCCGGGGCATCGGGCGAAGGGTGGTCCGGCGTCCCCAGTCCGTCGAGCACCTGATTGAATCCGTAGTGGAACTGATTCTTGCCGGAACTGCTGCGATATGCGGTGGTGAGGTTCTTCGAGGGGCAGATCCATACGTGCAGGTCGGGCAGCGCTTTGATCTGGTCCTCGATGCGGTCGAGGTCGCGGTAGGCGGGCAGGTCGAGATAACGGGGAAGTTCGTTGAACCACGTGCCGTCGCGCTGGATGCCGTGCCCGAGATAAGTCCCCTCGGTGGGCAGGTAATCATCGAAATCCTGCCGATACGCCTGCACCGCCCTGCCCCACTGGCGGAGGTTGTTCATGCACATCACCCGCCGCGCCCCTTCACGGGCCGCCGCCAGACCGGGAATCAGCGCCGCCAGCAGAAACAGCAGGATCGAAACGACGATCAGCACTTCCACGGTGGAGATTCCGCGCCGGACGATGCCGCCGGTCTCACGCGGTCGGCCTAGCTGAAACCCCGCCGCCCGCCCCGCTCCGCACGGGATGAATCGGCGGCCTGTTCCTCCCCTCCCGCAGGTCGGAGGACGGGTGGGGTTCATGGCGGTTCGACGGAATCGCAGACCTTTTCGAACGCTTGGTAGAGCCCGTGGGTGATTCGGCCGTCGACGATCAGCAGTACGGCGTAGGCGTCCCGGCCGTCCACGACGGCCACCCGCACGAGGATCTCCAGCAACGGATCCCACATTTCGTGGGCGGGCCAGGGGCCCAGCCGGACGTCCGGACGGCTTTCCCGCGGCAGCGCGAGCAGCGCCGCCGATTTCGGCG
>CAZNQN010000073.1:2925-8712 GCA_964574925.1 uncultured Phycisphaeraceae bacterium
CAGGCGGTCGAGAATCCGGTGGGCAAGCAGGTAGCGATCTTTCGGGAAGGGCGGATCCAGACGGAGCACCATCAGCATCACCCGCGAGTTGTCCTCCCCGTGGCCGAGGAATCGATAGGCGTAACCCATTTCGGTGGGGCCCTCGGTAAAGGTGAGAAACCCCGGCGGGGGCTGGAAACGGATCGCCCACCCGGGCGGCGCGAAACGAACGTCAGGCGGAGAGGTTCTCCGGTGTCGGCTCATCGAGCCCGCGAGGAGACAGGCGACGCCGAGAAGCATGAGCGAAACCCACACGGCCCGGCCGCGAACAGGCGGCTTCTCCGGCGTGTAGATCTCCACCAGCATGGATGCACTCTCAACCCGCTTCCGGAATCCAGTGCCGTTCCGACCCCTCTGACGGCAGGCCAAGCTTCCGCGAGACGTGGCGGCCGCCCGCCGTCGAACGAAACCATACACGATGGTCGTCAGTGGCGCAAGAGGGGGATCTGCCGGGGGCTGGCGAAAGATGGAAGCCGATCCCCGGCCGTGCCCCGTCGGTCTCCCTCCGCAAGGATCGTTGACGCTGTCGGAAGGCTCCAGTAGGCTGGGATTTCATGAGATTCCCGAACCGTTGGAATCTCTCCCGGACGGCAGAGCGGACGGCGGATCCGTGTCCGGGGCGGTGGAAACGCCCCCTGCCGGTCGTTCGGGACAGGGAAGGACCGGGTCCGCGTGGTCGAGCGCTCGTTCATGGATGACTTTCGCCGATTCTTCCTTCGCGGGCTGGGGGCCCTGGTGCCCACGCTGCTGACGTTCGCGCTGTTGGTGTGGGCGTACAAGCTGGTCAACGAAAACGTCGGCGTCTACATCACCAAAGGGCTGTTACATCTTTGCATGGTGCTGCGAGACGAGCCGGCCCCGTGGTTGCTTCCGCGCGAGGATCTGGAAAAGGACGCCCTGCTCTACGGTCAACCGATCAACGAGTGGAACGACCGGGGGGAACAACTGACCGTCGAGTACAAAATCATCAAGAATTATAAACTGTTGACGGAATCAGGGACGGCCGCGGACGATCCCGAACTGCTCCGTTCGGCGCGAAAGGCCCGCAACCGGGCGGTGTGGCAGATCGCGTTCGCCAAGTACCGGCTGCATCTGCTCGGTTTTTTGATCGCCATCATCCTCGTATACTTTACCGGGTTTTTCCTGGCCAGCTTCATCGGTCGAACGTCCTGGCGGGCCACGGAAGGTGTCCTCACCCGGATCCCGCTGATCCGCGCGGTGTACCCGAACATCAAGAAGGTGACCGATTTCCTGCTCTCCGAGCGGCGGGTGGGGTTTTCGGGGGTGGTGGCCGTCCAGTACCCCCGGCGGGGTTGCTGGTCGCTGGGACTGACGACGGGGGGGCCGATGCGGCAGTTGCAGCGGGAGGTGCCGGACGAGCTGGTGACGGTGTTCATCCCCAGCTCGCCGACGCCGAAGACCGAGTACGTAATCCAGGTGCCGCGCAGCGACGTGATCGAGCTGAACATGACGATCGACGAAGGGTTGCGATTCACGATCAGCGGCGGCGTGATCAAGCCGGAGGCGCTGCGGGAGCTGCCGGCCGAGAAGGATCGCCCGGTCTGAGTCCAGGGAATGCGACGGGATCGGCCGGAACGGCCCTCATCGAAGAGAGGAGAGAACGTGGTGGAGGTGCTGATCACGGGACGGCATGTGGTCGTCCCCGAGGAATTGCGGACGTACATCACGAGCAAGGCGGAGAAACTGGAACGGTTCTACGACCGGATCCATGAGGTGGAAGTGGTGCTGGATCAGGAATCGGACCTGTATACCACGGAAATGATCGTGCGGGCGGATCACAAGCACACCTTCGTGGCGAAGGAGACGGGTCCGGATCCGACGGGACTGGTGGACGCGGTGGTGGACAAACTGGAGCGTCAGTTGACCCGCCACAAGGAAAAGAATCGGAATCGCAAGCACGACGGCAAAGCGGGCGGCGAGATCGAAACCTCCTCCGAACCCTAGAGCGGAGAGGAATCGTCGCCCGGCGGACCGGGAGCGGCTTCGGCGAAGCGCTCCCCGCAGGAGACGGTATGAAACTGTACGATTTGATTTGTGCGCCGGCGATCATTCCCGAACTAAAAGCCACCGACCGGAACGGGGTCATCCGCGAGCTGATCCAGGCACTGGCCGAGCACGGGGCGATCGACCCGCAACACACGGAGACGGTCGCGCGGGCGGTGATCGCGCGGGAGAACCAGGGCAGCACCGGGTTCGGGAAAGGGGTGGCGGTCCCTCACGTCAAGCACGCCTGTATCGAGAAGATGACGGCGACGGTGGGACGATCGAGCCACGGAGTGGACTTCGCGGCGCTGGACCGGGCGCCGGTGTACACGGTGTTCATGCTGCTCAGTCCGGACACGGCGCCGGAGGACCATCTGGCGGCCATGGAGAAGGTCTTTCGCTTTCTGCAACGGGAGAATTTCCGGCGGTTTTTGAAACAGGCGGAGACGCGGGAGGCGATCGTCGAGCTGATTCGCGAGGCGGATGAGAGTCAAAGCGATTCCTGAAGGGAACCACGGTCGCAATCATGGCGGAGATCGCGCCACGCAACGAGGATGACAACCCGGTTCCGCCATTGGACTGCGTGCAGGAAGCGAGCCGCGAGGTCAAGATCCGCAATTCGGAAGGGCTTCATGCCCGACCGGTCATGCGGTTCGTGGATCTGGCGTGCACGTTCGCCTCGGACATCCGGGTGACCAACGTCACGCGGGGAAGCGAAGCGGCGGACGGCAAAAGCGCGATGCAGATGATGCTCTTAGAGGCCACGCAGGGAAGCGTGCTTCGGATCGAGGCGAAAGGACCCGACGCCTGCGAGGCGGTCGACGCCCTGGCCGCCCTCGTCGACGCACACTTCGAACCGCCCGCCGCGCCGTCGCCCGACGAGCCCGAAGCGTAAGGGCGGGGGGGCGGTCCGCGCGCGGATCGCCGCCCGACGGACAAGAGACGACGATTCGAACGGATGGACATTTTCCGCGGGATCTCGGTAGCGCCAGGCGTCGCCATCGGCGAGGCGGTCGTCCTCGAAGCGGAGGACCACCGCATCCCGTTCCGCACGGTGCCGGCGGACGAGGTGCCGAGGGAACTGGAGCGGCTCGACCGGGCCATCCGTCAATCCATCGACGAGCTGACGGACCAGACGCGGTGGATTCGCAGTCAGCTCGGCCCGGAGGCGGCCAACGTCTTCGACTGGCACATCGGGGTACTGAAGGACAAGGCCCTGCGGGAAAGCATCGAAAGAATCATCCGCGAGCAACACGCCACCGCGGCGTATGCGACCAGCACGGTGATGCGGCGCTATCAGCGGCGGTTCCTCCAGATGAGTGATCCGCTGCTGGTGGAGCGGGTGCGGGACGTGCAGGATATCGAACGACGACTGCTGCGCTGCATCCTGGGGGAGAATCGGGAAGACCTCGCCCATCTGACCAAACCGGTGATCCTGATCGCCCACGATCTGACGCCGACGCAGACGGCCGGGCTGCCGGACACCAAGGTCGTGGGCGTCGCGCTCGACGCGGGGGCGGCGACGTCGCATACGGCCATCCTGCTGCGTTCCCTTGGGCGACCGGGCGTGATCGGGCTCAACGACGTCTCCTCGCGGATCGGCGGCGGGGAGACGGTGATCGTAGACGGGACGAACCATCTGATCATCGCCAACCCCAACGAAGCGACCCTGGAGGAATACCGCGTACGAGAGGAGGCGTTCCTGCGGCTGACGCGGGCACTGGCCGAATTGCGGGACCTGCCGGCGGTGACGCGCGACGACGTCCGCGTGCAACTGATGGGCAACATCGAGTTTCCGCGGGAAGCGAAAACGGCGATGGAAAAAGGCGCGGACGGGATCGGGCTGTACCGGACGGAGTTTTTGTTTCTGCGTCAATCCGATCCGCCGGGGGAAGAGGCGCAGTTCGAGGCCTATCGAGAGGCGGTGGAAGGGGTGGACGGTCGGCCGGTGACGATTCGCACGTTCGACTTGGGCGCTGATAAGTACACGCAGCAACGGCAGTACGAACAGGAACGCAATCCGATGCTGGGGCTGCGGTCGATCCGCTACAGCCTGCAGAACCTCGACCTGTTCAAGACGCAATTGCGGGCGATCCTGCGGGTGTCGGTGCTGGGGGATGTGCGGGTGATGTTCCCGCTGATCAGCAGCCTGATGGAGTTCCGGCAGGCGAAGATGGCGCTGCACGATGCGATGGAGGACCTGGAGGAGGAAGGCATCCCGTTCAACCGGGACATCAAGGTGGGCATGATGCTGGAGACGCCGGCGGCGGCGCTGCAAGCGAAGGAATTCTGCCGGGAGGCGGACTTCATCAGCATCGGGACAAACGACCTGATCCAGTACCTCCTGGCAGTGGACCGTAACAACGAGCGGGTGTCGAGATACTTCACCGCCTCGAACCCCGCCCTGTTGCGTTGCCTGCGGGACGTGGTCAAGACGTGCACGCAGGCGGGCGTGGAGGTGAGCCTGTGCGGGGAGATGGCGGGGCAGCCGCTGTACACGCTGTTCCTCGTCGGCATCGGTTTGCGGAACCTGTCGATGGCTCCGGCGAACATTCCGGAAGTCAAGAAGCTGATCCGGTTGATGTCCACGCGTCAGGCGAGACGGGTGACGGGGCGGGCGCTGCGCCTGGAAACCGATCGACAGGTGACCAACTACCTGCGCGACGAGACGCGGAAACTCGTGCCGGAAGACCCGATATGAACGACGCCTGCATTTCCACAGGGAATCGCCCCGTCCGCCGCGAAAACGGGAAACCTCGCGGGCAGGCGGAGGGTAGCATAGGGGTGTTTCGCACAACGATCATCGGCATGCCCCTCGTTCCACGGAAGATCGCGCAGGCTCAAGCCTGCGGCTCGGGCGGGCGGGGAGTTTCGACGTGACGGAAGACAGGCAGACAACCCGCACCGATCCCGCCCCGTCCCGCCGCGATCCGCCGCGCGAGCGCTGGATGCTGACGTTCTCCCTGGAGGGCGATCTCCGTTTCATCTCCCATCACGACACGGTGCGGATGTTCCAGCGGGCGCTGGTCCGCGCGGGGCTGCCGGTTCGGTACACGGAGGGGTTCAACCCTCACGCCCGGCTTTCGCTGCCGCTGCCGCGACCGGTGGGGGTGGCCACCGCGTGCGACGCGCTGATCGTAGAGTTCACGCGCCCGGTGGATCAAGCGGACGTCTTATCCCTGAACGACGCGCTGCCGCCGTCGGTTCGCATCGTGGACGCGCGGCGGCTCGGCGAGCGGGAGAAAGTACATCCGCACATGGTGACGTATCGTCTGGACCCGGGCGAGGCCCTGCCGGCCGATCTGGAAGGTCGGATCGAGCGGATGCTGGCGGCTGACGCCCTGCCCGTGGAACGAAAGCACGCCGCTCGCGGGGGCATACGCCGGATGGACATCCGTCCTTTCATTCGGGACGTGCGTCTCGACGGCGGCGCGGTGCGGTTTACGGTTCTGGTGACGGACCAGGGGTCCGTCAAACCCTCGGAAATCCTGGAACGGCTGGGGTTCGACGCGGCGGCGCATCTGCACCGTCTCCGCCGGATCGAGGTACGCTGGCGAACGAACTCCGCCTCCGCCATACCATCAGACAAGGATCGACATGACCCCCGGAACGAACACGCCATCAACGACCCAAACGACCGCTCGGAAAAAGACGCGGAGCGGTCGGAAACGACGGAAGAGCAGTACGGCGAAGACGAACACGGCCCAGGACAGCGCTGCGTCCGCGCCGGCTTCGGACACGACG
>CAZNQN010000074.1:0-3138 GCA_964574925.1 uncultured Phycisphaeraceae bacterium
CGCCGCGGGAAAGGGGGGGGGGACGGGGCGGAGTTCGAGGCGGGGCGGGGCCCGTGGTGGACGCCCTGGTCCTGGAGGTGACGCGGTCGCTGGAAGCGTATCGCGCGGGAGACGCCGGCGGGAAAATCGATCATGTGGTGGTCGGCGGGGACGTCGGTGTGGAGGAAGCACTGGCGGAGGCCCTCCAGAAGCGGCTCGGCGTGACGACGGAACTGTACAACCCGGCGTCCACCTTCGGGTGGGAACCGGACGAGGGGGCGGGGGCGTCGGCGTTTGCGGCCTCGCTGGGACTGGTGCTCAGTCACGCGGCCCAGGACGAGGCCCATTTCGACTTCCTGCATCCGAAGAAGACCGAATCGATCGCCCGCAAGCGCTTGAAGAAGGCGCCGATGGTGGCGGCGGTGGTCGTGGTGTTTCTGGCGGCGGGGGGGATCGGGTTCGCGCAGTACACCAAGCCGGGGCGGGAGAGACTGGCCAAACTGGAACACCGCATCCGCGTGCTGCAACGGAAGGAAAAGGATTTCAACAAGTTCCTGAAGCTCTATGAGCAGGTGGCGTCGTTCGAGCGTTCGCAGGTGGTGTGGGTGGACGTGCTGTACGACGTGTTCTCGCTGCTTCCGCCCAACACAGAGATGCTGGTGACGCACCTGGAGACGAACCAGCGGGACCGGCGGTTGACGCTGAAGACGCGGTCCAAGCACCGCCAGACGCCCACCGATCTGGTACTCAAGCTGGAAGCGTTCCGCCGGGAGGGGGCGACCAAGCCGCGGTTCCGGGCGCGGGTGGGGCCGCAGGTGGAAAACGACAAGGAGAAATACCCCTTCGCGCAGGACATTCGGATCTGGGTCTTGAACGACGGCGTGGCGGAGGCGGGCGAGCGGGCGGTCGGAAAAAGCGGCTGAGGCGACCGGCACATGGATCGACGATCGAAGATTCTGCTGGCGGTGTTCGGAACGGCGGTCGCCTATGCGCTGTTTGCAAACGTGGTGTACCCGACCTGGATCGAGCCGGCGCTGAAGATCGACCAGCGGATCGCCGCGCGGAAGCGGGTCTACGACAAGCTCAAGCGTCTGGAAGATCGGGTGGAGAAGGCGGCGGCCGCCTACCGGCAGCTCGTCCTGCGGACCGGCTCCTACGACGTGGGGAAGGTGGAGACGGATTTCCGCGCTCGACTCAACGCGCTGATCGAACGGCACCATCTCGATGATGCGACCGTCTCTCCCGGTCGACCCACGCAGGATCGCAAGACGAAGATCCAGCGGCTCCAGATCTCGGTGACGGCGGTGGGGACGCTGAAAGATGCGATCGCCTTCCTGCGCGACGCCGCCGAACTTCCGCACCTGGTGCGGATGGGAAACGTGTCGATCACGCCGAAACGGCGGACGGCCAAGGTGAAGGGACCGACGCCGATGAACCTTCGCGTGCCGTTCGAGCTGTACGTGCTTCCGAAACACAAACTGGTCAAGGCGATCAAGGAGGACGAATGGGACCAGCCGGAGCGTTACGTCCGCCATGAGGACCGGGATTATTCGCGGATCTGGCTGCGCAAGCCGTTTACGGAACCGATCCCGCTGCGGGCGGAAGCGGGGCGGGACGTGCGCGTCCGCACGGGGCAACGGGCGGCGCTGCGCGGATCGGCGACCGGGGGGGATCGACAGTATGCGTATTCCTGGAGCCCGTCGGAGGGGTTGAGCGACCCGAGCGTCGCGAATCCGACCGTGGACACCTCCAAGGCGAGGAACCAGGTCTATACGCTGACGGTGCGGGACGGGAGCGGCGAAACGGCGACCGACACGGTGCACGTAGTGGTGACCGAGCCGCCCAAGCCGCCGGCGGTGGCGAAAAAGCCGCCGCCGAAAAAGCCGACCCGGTCCAAACCCGCCACGCCGGTGGTGAATCGCTGGCGGGACCGGAAGTACATGCAGCTTCGCATGACGCTGCTGCAAAGCGCACGCGGCAAGCGGACGGATGAGGTGATGGTCTTCGACAATCGCAAGAAGACCACGCACTACTACACCGTCGGGGATGAGTTCGACGGCGGCACGCTGGTGCTGGTGCACCCGCACGGCGGGATCGTGCGTAGAAAGGACGGATACTTCCTCTATCCGATCGGGGAATGGCTGGACCGGGACATTCCCGCGGAGAGCGAGGAGGCCAAGGCGTTTCCCTTGCTTCTGGCCGCTGCGGAGCGCGTCAAGGAGGCATTGGAACAGGAGCCCGCGAAGGAGGAGGACGCGGGGGCGACGAACCATGGACCGGTCTCCCCCGCCTCCCCGCAAACGATCGGTCCCGTGCCGGAGAAGAAAAGCGGAAAAACGGTTGCAGAGGGCAGGAGACCGCCCGCCCCCGCGGCGAAGCGTCCGACCACGGCGAAGTCGCCTTCCCAACGGACGGCGGCCTCGGGGCGAAAAAACGGCGGCGCGACGGTGCGGGCCGCGAAACCGCGTTCGCGTCCCGGTGTGATCACGCCGTCCGAGCTGCGCAAGCGTTTGCAACAAATGCGCCAGCGGCGACGGAGCGAGTTGCCGCCGGCGTTGCAGGGCGTGGCGAAGAAGGGGAAAGCCTCCGGGAAGAAGGAACCGTCCGAGGGCAGCGTGAAGAAGGCGGAGCGGGACAATGCGTCGGAAGGATCGAGCGCGTCGGATTCGAAGGACGGCGCGGACGATGAGAAGAAGACGGACGGAAACGGATAGCATCCGCCACGGCGGGGCCCGGGAGCGTGCAAGCATGAACGTCACCATGACAAGACGCAGACGGCGGAACGGATTCCGTACGATCCTGATCGCGGGGATGCTGATCGCTGGGGGGCTGCCGTCGGCGACGGCGCGGGCCACGTGTCTGCGCCTCCAGGCCAAGCAGGACCCCAGCAAGGACGGGAAGAAAAAAGAGCCGAAGGGCAAGAAAAAAGATGCGTCCCTGGAGATCGATCCGGAACTGAAGAAACGGATGGACGAGATCCTGGGGAAGGAGGGAGCGCGGGCGGCGCGGCGACAGGTGGAGCAGATTCGCGCCCAGCGGAACCGGGCACGGACGCCCGCCAAGAAACCGGCCAAACCGGTGAAGCCGACGCCCTCGCCCGCGCGTTCGACGACCCCTGCGCCCACGCCGCGACCGACGGTGCGGCGACCCGGCCAGGTC
>CAZNQN010000074.1:3148-8701 GCA_964574925.1 uncultured Phycisphaeraceae bacterium
GTCGGCAAAAAACCCGGCGCCGCCGCACCGGACGATTCCACCAAGATCAACATCCCGCCGGTGGAAAACAACATTCCGCCGGAAGAGCGGACGTATATGTTCAGCATCAAGGACGGCACCTATGAGCAACTGGTGGAAGGGTTCGCGCGGCAGACGGGGCTTGGCGTGGTGGGCGAGGCTCCCAAGGGCGGCAAGGTGACGTTCGTCAGCACCCAGCCGCTTTCCTTCCAGGAGGCGCTGAGCCGGATCCGGATGCTGCTGTTCAATTACAAGCCGCTGGAACCGTACTGGATCGACCGCAAGGAGACCCATCTGGAGGTGAGCCGGATGGTGGACCTGCCGCGGCGACTCGGGCCGGAGCGGATGTTCCGCTCGGTGGAGGAGTTCCGGGCGGCGAATCTTCCGGACGACGAGCTGGCGCTGGTGGTGTTCACGCCGAAGAGCGGATCGGTGGCGGACCTGAAACGGGTGCGGGACTACCTGCCGGATTATGTGCGGGTGGCACCGATCGAGGAGACGAACTCGGTCACCATCTTCGCCCTGGTCAAGGACATCAAGAAATACCTCTGGCTGGTGAAGTTCTTCGGCGAGGGGGGCAAGAGCGATCCGCGGACGATCGAACGGATTCCGATCAAGCACATCACGCCGTCGGAAGCGGTGGAGCGTCTGGGGACGTTGATGGATCTGGACGGCGGCGGGGTGAGCCGGTCCCGCCCGCGAACGCCGGGTCGCGTCGGACACGAGGCCAGCCCGCTCGACATCCTCCGCGAGCCGGCGTTGAGCATCCTGCCCGATGATGTGCAGGGCGTGCTGATCGTGCGGGCGATGCAGGACAAGATCGAGGAGATCCGGAAGCTGTTGCCGTATGTGGACGTGGCGCCGGAGGAAGGGGATCGCCAGCCGGTGGTCATCCCCGTGCACCACACCGATCCGGATGCGCTGATCAGCACAATCATGGAGGTGCTGTCGGCGTACCCGTCCGCGCAGGGGGGCGGCGGGGCGTCCCCGGCATCCAAGCGTCCGTCTCCCGCGCGACGTCCCGGGACGCCGATGACGGCGCAGAGCACGGGCGGTCGCAACGAAGTGACGCTGGTCCGGCACCCTTCGCAGGAGGCGATCATCGTCATCGCCGATGCGGAAGGCATCGAGCGGGTCAAGGCGTTGGCCGCCAAGTTCGACGTTCCGGGGCGCATGCCCGTGCGGATCCCCGTCAAGCACGCCGATCCGACGGTGCTTTCGCAACTGGTGCCGCAGATGCTGACGGTGGCCGGAGACACGAAGTCGCGCACGCCGCTGGAGCCGTACAAGCTGGTGCCCGACCCGGCCAACGACGCCCTCTGGTTTACCGGCAGCGAGCGGTACCTCAAGCGGGTGCAGGAGGTGGTCGAGGCGCTGGACAAGGAGACGGAAGGGGTGGGCCTGCACAGCGCGCGGCTTCGTCATCAGCAGGCGTCGTTCGTGGCCGGCGTACTGAAAGAGATGGAGGCCGGAAGGGGAGGGACGGTGCCGCCCATCTCCGGTGCGGGGGCGAAGCGCGGGCGAGCGGTGGGGCCTGCTGGTTCGGTGTCGAAATTCACGCCCGACGATGAGCACAACGTTCTCTATGTGATCTGTTCGGAGTCGGAATGGGAGGAATACCGCCCGGTGATCGAACAGATCGATCAGCCGGTGGGGGGGACGCCGGCGTTCGTTCGTCTGCCGGTGAAGAACATTCCGCCCGGAGCGGCGATGGAACAGCTTCTGCCCCTGGTGGAGTCGAAGGATCCGCGCAAGGCGAGCGCGCGGTTGACCGCGGGCAAGGACGCCGTGTTCGTGTTCGGCGCGGACGAGACGACCGTCGAGAACCTTCGGGCGCTGCTGGCGGAGATCGACCAGCCCGCCGCCCACGTCGAACAGGTGTTTACGCTCCACCATGCGGAGGCGAGTCAGGTCAAGGCGGCCGTCGAGGCGCTGGTGGGGGAAGAGCCGAGCGGTCGTCCGGGTCGTCCCGGACAGCGGGTGGCCAGCAGCAAGGGCGGGGTGAGCATCTCCGCCCTGCCGTTGCTGACGGTGGTGGAGATGGGTGATCGGCTGCTGGTGCGGACGACGCCGGACAAGATGAAGGAAGTGGCGGACCTGGTGGCCCGGTTGGACGTGCCGGACGAGGGTCGGGAGACCCGCCTCTACGAGGACTTCGAGCCGGGCGTCGACGTGGAGGAGATCGCCGACACGCTGGCCGGCATGTTCGGGGGCACGCCCATGCCCGGCGGGAAGTCGAGGAGTCGCGTCCGCGGCGGCTCGCCGGAAGGGGCACGGTTCGTACCCTTCCCGCGGACGCACAAACTGATGGTCTTTGCCCCGCCGGAGATGTATCCGGAGATCGAATCGGCGCTGGACCTCCTTCGCAAGGACGTCACGCCGGAGGAGCCGTTGGAGCTGGCGTTTCTGCCCGTGGAGCACGCCGATCCGGCCGATCTGATCGATCAGATCGAGCCGCTGCTGACGCTCAAGCTTCAGGAGTGGAAGAAGAAGCAGGGCGGTACGGCGGGACAGGGGGCCCGTCGTCCGGCGGGGACGCCGTCTGCGACCTCGGACGAGTTCCATCTCTCGCCCGACCTCCGGAACCACCGGATCGTGGTCGCGGCGCCGCGCTTCCTGATCGACTATGCGCGGGAGCTGGTGACGTCCTTCGACGCGGAGGGGGAGGAAAGCACCGAAGTGGTATTCAAGACCGTGCGGCTCAACCATGCCTCCGCGACGGAGATGGTCAAGGCGTTGCGGGAGATGCTGGGCACCAAGGGAGGCGGTCCGGCGCGACGGGTCAAACGGTCGCCGACGAGCCCGGCCGCGCCCGAACCGGAACCGCTGACCGTGGTGGAGGCGCCGGGCGGCGGCGCCGTCGTCCTGCACGGTCCGCGGACGGAGGTGGAGGAAGCGACCACCTGGGTGGAGCGTCTGGACGCCATCGCCACCTCGGGACGCCGCGTCAAGGTCTATGACATCCAGCATGCGGACATCAAGCAACTGGGGGATTTGATCCTGGCGGTGGTGGATCGTCCCTCGGAACGACCGGGGGTGCGGCTGGCCAAGCCGGTGCGGCGTCCGGGGGCGGAAGAAGAGCCTGAGGAATCCGATTTCGAGCTGACCAAGACGTGGGAGGGGCACGATGTCTACATGCAGGCCGACCTGATCGGGCGGACGCTGATCGTCGCCACCAACGAGGCGAACCTGGCGCGGGTGGACGAAATCGTGCAGAAGTTCGACGCCGACGTGGAGAGCGCCCTGGGGGCGGAGACGACCTCGGTGCCGCAGTTCGTCTTCGAACTGAAAAACGCCGACGCGATCGACGCGGAGTTCACCGCCGGAATGGTGCTCGATCAGCTCTGGCCGGAGCGCGAAAAACCGCGGGTGGAGGCGGCCCTGTTCGGCAACGCGCTGATCGTCCGCTATCCGGACGAATCCCGCTTCGATGAGATCCGGGAACTGCTGCGCAAATATGTGGATGTGCTGCCGCCGGAATACACGAACACCAAACAGCGTGAGATCCTGCCGCCGCAGGGCATGAGTCCGATGGACTTCGCCCTGTGGATCAAGATGTACCATCCGGAGCTGGACATTCAGATTCAGGAGGAGCCCGTCGAGCGGGAAAGCGAGACGTACGGCCTGGAGGTCGTGCGCCCCCATGCCCCCCGTCAGGGGAAAACACCGGGGGCGGGCCGCGCACCAAGCGGCACGAAGACCCAGACGCAAAACGGCGCTCCGTGTGTTCTTCCGGTTTCCGTTGCCCGGACGGTGGAGAAGGCTGTGCTGGCGACCGCGGCTGCGCAAGTCAAGAACTCCGCCTCTTCGAAGAAGCCGGCCGGAACGAAGAAAAAGCGGGCGGCGAAGGTGCACGGTGCGGCGGGGGGAAGGCGTACGCCGCCGGATATTCTCGACCGCGCCCAGCGGGCGTTGATGGGCGCTCCCGGCGAAGAAACGCCGGAGGAACCGGGCAATCACAAGAAACCGCGGACGCTGCCCGAGCCGGCGCGGAAACTGAAGATCATCGTCAACAACGAGACGGGAACGGTTCGTTTGGAGGGAGCGGCCGGCGTCGTCGACGAGGCGCCCGAATGGATCGAGGAGATCAAGGAGGAGATCGAGACGCTGCCCAAGTTGCCGGACATCCGGGTGGTGCGGTTGCGGTACATCGACGTGTACACGGCGGCTGAGATCCTGGAAGACATGTTCAACGCCACCCGGCAGCAGCGGGCGGCGCTGGCGGCGGCCCAGCGTCGGCGTCCGCAACAGCCTCAGCAACGTGGTCGAGGAGAGCAGGGCACCGGTCGGGAAGGGCAGCGCGGCGGGCGGCGCGCGCAACCGCAACCGGGACAGCCGGCTCCCGTGCCGCAGATCCCTCCGACCAGTGTGCGGATCACGCCCAACCCGCGCGACCGGACGTTGATCCTGCGGGCGGACACCAGCCAGTATCCGATCATCTTCGAACTGCTGGCGACGATCGACCAGCCCAAGCCGATCGATTCGGAACTGCGGGTCTATCCGCTCAAGAAGCTCAACGCGACGGAGGTGGAGGAGTTGCTCACCAACGTGCTGGGCCTCAACGAACGAAGTCGCCGGTCCACGAGCGGGGCAACGTCGGGCGCGGGAGGGGCACGGCGTGCGCGGCCGTCGTTCGCCCGGCGCCGGACGGGACCGGGACCGTCGCTTCCACGCACGATCATGCAGAAGACCGTTACGGGATCGATGCTGGGGATCGATCCGGAGGACATCAAGCTTTCGAGCAACGAGGCGGCGAACGCGATCGTGGCCGTGGCGCCCAAGGTGGCGCTGGATTTCATCGGAGAGCTGATCGACAAGCTGGAAAGCGAGGACGTTCCGGAGCGGCAGACGCGGCATTACGAACTGGCGCACGCCGATGCGACGGAGCTGGCCGAATACCTGCGGACGCAGTTTGCGGAGAAGCGCGGCGCCGCGAAGGAAGGCAAGGCGGCGGGGAAAACCCTCAACACGCCCAGCTTCGTCCCCTATCCGCGGTTGAACATGCTCACCGTGCTCGCCACCGCGGAGCAGCTTCAGGAGATCGAGAAGATCATTCAGCGGGTGGACGTGGCCGGTGAGGCCGGCACCTGGAAGGACGTCACGCTCCAGCACGCGGACGCGGGCAAGGCGGGGGCGCTCCGCGCGGCGGTCGCGGCGCCGCGACGCCGGGGGCGGTGCGGGTGAAGTTCATCGGGGAGGAGGGCAGCCGCCTGCTGCTGTATCAGGCGCCGGAAGCGATGGAGCCGGAGATTCTCGCCGCGATCAAGAAGATCGAGGAGGAGGCGTCCGTCGAGAGCCGGGTACGGACGATCCGGGTGGATTACGCCACGCCGAGCAAGGTGGCCGAGGCGCTCCAGGCGGCCTACGGCGGACGCGGTCGGCGCGGCGGCGGATCGGTCGCCGGTTTTACCGTCACCGCGCATGATCCGTCCAAGACGCTGTTCGTGAAGGCGGACGACGAAACGTTCAAGAAGGTCCAGTCGCTGGTGGATACCCTGGACCAGCCGCGGAAGTTCAACTTCGATTTCCGTATCT
>CAZNQN010000075.1:0-232 GCA_964574925.1 uncultured Phycisphaeraceae bacterium
GGGCGATGGTGACGCCGCCGGAAGAAAGCACTGCCTCGCCGCGCTCGACCCGATCGGCCAGGGCGAGCGTCTCCTCGTAGAGGGCGTCGAGCATCTCTTCCTCGGCGACGGTGCGCTTCTGCTCCCCTTGGACGTAGATGATGCCGCGGCCTTTTCCGGCGAAGACGGCCACGTCCGCCCCCTCCGCCTCGCCGGGTCCGTTCACGACGCAGCCCATCACGGCCACTTTGAT
>CAZNQN010000075.1:242-8696 GCA_964574925.1 uncultured Phycisphaeraceae bacterium
CCGCCGCACGTTCGCCACCAGGCGGATCAGATCGATCTCGATCCGCCCGCAGGTGGGACAGGCGATCAGCTCCGGCTCGGTCCGCGGACGAAGCCCCAGGCAGCAGAGCAGTTCCTTGGCGTCCTCGACCTCGTGGATCGGGTCGGCCGCGTAGGAGATGCGGATCGTATCCCCGATCCCCATCGCCAGCAGCGAGCCGAGGGCGGCGATGGAGCGGATGCGACCCGTCTCCGGCGGACCGGCATGGGTGACGCCCAGATGGAGGGGATAATCGTACCGCTCGCTGATCGCCCGATAGGCGTCGATGGTCAAGGCGGCATCGATCGTCTTGGCGCTGAGCACCACGTCGTGGAAGTCGTTCTCGTCGAAGATGCGGAGATAGTCGTCGAGGACGGAGACCATCAGATCGACGAGGGCGGCGCGATTCTCCTTCAGCGACGCCTTCTGCGAAGCCCGCCGCTGCTTGTCGCGGCGCTCGACGACGCTGCCCTCGTTGACGCCGACGCGAATGGGAAGGCCCCGTTCCTTGCAGGCGGCGATGACGCGATCGACCTTCTTGCGGTCGGCGATGTTGCCGGGATTGAGGCGGATCTTGTGCACGCCGGCCTCGATCGCCTCCAGCGCCCGCTCGAAATGGAAGTGCACGTCGGCGATGATGGGCACGGGGGACTGGTCGAGGATGGCGGGAAGGGCCTCGGTATCCTTCCGCTCCGGCACCGCCACCCGCACCAGGTCGCAACCCGCCTGCGCCAGGCGGCGGATCTGGTCCACCGTGGCGTCCACGTCGTGCGTGTCGGTGCTGGTCATGGACTGGATCGCCACCGGCGCATCGCCCCCGATGGGAAGGCCGCCCACGACCACCTGCCGCGTTGTTCGACGGGGAAGCATGACGGGAAACCGAACCCCTTTCCTCTTGCGTTCGACGGCGTCCGAACCGATGATGGTTTTCCATCGGACGGCTCCGAGCCGGTGATGAATGTAGATGCCCGGCGACAAGCGTCAACCCGCGTTTTCCCGTCGATCACGGCTCGGAACGGCGTACCGAGAACGAGACGGCATGCGGGCGGCGGGTGGTTTCCGGACGTCGCCGGCTCAGGACGGATGGAAAAGGAGGAATCGACGATGACAGGCCTTCGGAAGAGGTACGGATTCGCCCTGGCGGCATTGATCGCGGCGGCGGGATGCCAGTCGCCGCAGCGGGCGACGTTGAGCTTCAGTTACGTGGTGGAACCGGACCAGGGATTGCCGGAAAACGTCCACTCCATCGCCATCATGCCCGCCAGCGTCGGTCCGACCACCGATCCGAAATGGTCGGACCTCGCCTCGGGGATCCTGATGTCGCTGGTGAACGAGTCGCGCAACCGCTTCGGCACAAACATCGACGTGACCGATCGACGGGACACGCAGGTGACGTTCGACGAAGCGGACCTGGCGGCGGCGGGCATGTCCACCCGCCCGGGCGGCAGCGGGGGGCAGTTGCTGGCCGCCGACGCCGCCATCCTCAGCAACATCAACGTCAAGGTGGAGAAATACCAGGGCAGGCAACGTACGCTTTCCGGCCTGAACATCGCCGGTTGGGGCGGGCACCACTGGGGCGGCGGATGGGCGGACATCGAAACGTCCGAGGTCGAAACCGTCACCCGTTCCATGACCGTGCAGACCGAATTCAAACTGGTGGACGCCCGCAACAACCGGGTCATCGCCCACTACAGCCCGAAACCGTATCACGGGACCGACCGCACCAAGGCGAGTCCCATCTTCGGTTCCAGCAAGACCGAGGCGGAGCTGACGCCGGAGGACGAGATCGTCGCCGAACTCGTCGAGCGGGCGGCGCGGGAATTCGTCAGCACGCTGATGCCCTGCCGCATCGACGTGGACGTGACGGTGGTCTCCAGCCGGAACAAGCACTGCATCCAGGGTGTTCGCCTGCTGCGCGGCGAGCTGTACGAGGAGGCCCTGAGCCAGTTCAAGCTGGCGATCGCCGAGAACGACCGGGACCATCGGGCGTTGTTCGGGGCCGGGGTGGCCTGCGAGGTGCTCGGTCGTTACGACGAGGCCTACCGCTACTATCGCCGCGCCTGCGTGGAGCAGGAGGCGCCGCGATACGTCGAGGCCCGCGACCGCATGAAGCTCTACGCCCACCGGATCCGGCGCTGATCGCTTCGCCGAACCACCCTTCCCGGGAAAGGGACCCGGCGCCCGGAAGCGGTCACCGCTTGACAGCCCCTGCTTCCTGGGCGATAAGGATCAGTCGCACGTATGTACACGGCGGGCGGGCCTCGCCGGTCGAGGGGATGGGAAACAAACCAGGATCGAAAAAGGAGTGCATGAACATGAGCGTTTTCGTGGGTCAACCGGCTCCGGATTTCAAGGCGATGGCCGTCATCGACGGCGCCTTCAAGGAGATCAGCCTTTCGGATTATCGCGGCAAATACGTGGTGCTGTTCTTCTGGCCGCTGGATTTCACCTTCGTGTGCCCGACGGAGATCGTGGCCTTTTCCGACGCGGCGGACAAGTTCACCGAGCGCAATACGCAGCTTCTCGGCGCGTCGATCGACAGCCAGTACACGCACCTCGCCTGGCAGCAGAAACCGCGCAGCGAGGGCGGATTGGGCAAGATCAACTATCCGATGATCGCCGACGTGACGCACAACCTCGCCCGCTCCTACAACGTGCTGATCGAGGAGAAGGGCGTCGCCCTCCGCGGGTTGTTCCTCATCGACCGCGAGGGCGTGCTGCGGCACATGCTGGTCAACGACCTGCCGCTGGGGCGCAGCGTGGATGAGGCCCTGCGCATGGTCGACGCGCTTCAGTACTTCGAGAAGAACGGCGAAGTCTGCCCGGCCAACTGGAAACCCGGCGCGGACACCATCAAGCCGGATCCCGAGAAGTCCAAGGAATTCTTCCGCAAATGGGGCGAAGGCAAGTAGCCTTCATCCCTCTGAGGATGAAACCGCGGCGCGGAACGGACTCGTCCGTTCCGCTTTTTTTGTGGTATTCATTCCCTCCGGGCGAGGGAGGAACCGGTCGAAGGCGGAGACTCGGCGGCGTAGAGCACCCGACCGCCGACGATCGTGTACAGCACCCGCGTGTCGGGAATCTCCTCTTCCGGGCAGGTCAGCAGATTGCGGGAGAGCACCACGACGTCCGCCAGCTTGCCGGGCGTCAACGTGCCTTTGACATCCTCCTCGAACGCTCCGTAGGCGGCGTTGATCGTATACGACCGAAGCGCTTCGAGACGGGTCATGCACTGCTGCGGAAAGAAGCGGGAGCCGTCGGGCAGTTTCCGTGTCACGCTGGCGTAGAAACAGGCGATCGGATCCACGTCCTCCACCGGCGTGTCCGTCCCGTTCATCACCACCGCCCCGCTGTCGATCAGGCTCCGCCAGGCATACGCCCCCTCCCGTGCCCGTCGCTCGCCCAGGCGGGCGATCACGAACGGCGCGTCGGAGGTGCAGTGGATGCCCTGCATGGCCGCGATGACCCCCAACCGACCGAAACGCGGAATGTCGTCCGGGTGCAAGTGCTGGGCGTGTTCGATCCGCCAGCGGGCGCTGCGCAGCGCGCCGCGGGTGGGAAACGTTTGCTCGTAGAGATTGAGCACCTCGCGGTTGGCGCGGTCGCCGATGGCATGGACGCACAACTGGAACCCGTGGGCGCGGGCGATTCGCGCCGTCTCGGCGAGTTCCTCCAGCGGCACCGTGTTCAATCCCCTGCTCTGCGGCGCGTCGTTGTAGGGTTCCAGCAACCACGCCCCCCGCGACCCCAGCGCCCCGTCGATGTAGCTCTTGATCGCCCGCACCGTCAGATGATGATCGGCGAAGCCGATCAACCGGTAGGCGTCGAGCTTTTCGCGCAGGCGGTCGTTCGGCTCATGCACCATCACCCAGAGGCGGACGCCGATGTGTCCCGCTGCGGCCATCTCCTTCATCACGTCGATCGTGCGGAACGACGAACCCGCGTCTTCGAACGTCGTCACCCCCTTGCGCAGGCATTCCTCATCGGCCAGACGGATCATCCGTCGCAACCGGGCTTTTTCGGCCTGCGGCGACCGCTCTATCTGCGCCTGGTAGACCCGCTCCACCAATCCCTGGGCGGTCTCGCGGAGGATGCCGATCGGCTGCCCGGTGTCATCGCGCAGGATCTCCCCGCCGGGCGGATCGGGCGTATCGGCGGCAATGCCCGCCAGCGCCATGGCCTTGGCATTGACGAAACACAGGTGCCCGCTGGCGTGCGTCAGGTACACCGGGTTGTCCGGCGACACGGCGCTGACGCCTTCGTGGGCGGGGAATCCTTCCACCTGTTTTTCGGGCGGCCGGTCCCACTTTTCCTGATGCCACCCCCGCCCGACGATCCATTCCCCGGGATGGGCCTTGGCGACCGCGGCACGAACCTTGTCGATCACCTCGTCCCAGTTCCGCACCGCCCGCAGGTCGAGGATCATCTTCGAGCGTCCCAGACTGGTGAAATGCCCGTGCCCCTCGATGAAGCCCGGCATGGCGAACGCGCCGCCCAGGTCGATCACCTTCGTCTGCGGACCGATGTGCCGGGCGACGGCCTCTTCATCCCCCACGGCCAGGATGCGGTCGCCCCGCACGGCCAGGGCGGAGACCGTCCCCAGACGGTCGTCCAGCGTGAGAATCGTCCCGTTGCGAAGGACCAGCGTCGCGGACTGACAGGCACCTGTCAGCAGAAATGCCAGAGAAACCCATGCGAATGCGTGTCGATTCATCGCAACCTCCAAACGATCAGCGGGTTCACGGCAAACGGTACCAGAGTCGGTTTCGGGTCGCCACCGTGGAAGGATGGTCTCGGTCCCAAACCTGCGGCGGGCGCGGGTCCGTCCCCGTATCGAATGAATCGTTCTACGGCCCGGTGTAGGCGACCTGCAAGCGGGCGAAGTCCTCCAGGTCCACGTCGGTGTCGCCGGTCAGGTCGAGCGCGGTGCAACCGGTCCCACCCGTTGCCGAGGGCCCGCGGAGGCAGGCGGCCAGGATCAGGAAATCGCCCGCATCGACCGCGCCGTTTCCGTCGTAGTCCGCACCGACCGGCGGGAGCGTCCGCGCCACGCGGAATCCCACCTCCGCGTCCGTCCCTTCCACGGGGGCGAAGTTGCGGGCGTCGGTGCGCAGATCGGGCGCGTCGACCGGCTGTCGCCAGCTCCCGCCGCGGATGGCGCGGAAGGCGATCCCGCCCGGCTGGGGGCTGAACCGATCCTGCAACCATTCGTAGACGTTGCCCGTCATGTCGAACAGCCCGAACCCGTTGCCGTTGACGCCGGTGACGAAACCGCCGTCGCGCGTCGAACCGTCGTAGAATCCCACCGGCGTGGTGCCGTCGTCGAACGGATCGCCGCTGCCAAGGTAGTTGGCGTCGGCGGGGGTGAGCACGTCCCGGCCGAAACCGTAGAGCGTGGGCCGGCGGAGCGCGTCGTTCCACGCCGCGGCCTTGTACCATTCGTTGTAGGCATCGGCCGCATCCTCGGAAAGAAGCTCGTTGTCCGCGCCGTCGTCCATGGGCAGTCGATAACCGCGACAGGACGCCACCAGCGCCGCCCGCTCCGCGTCGTTCAGATCGCGCTGCATCCAGTCGGCCGTCGTGATGGTGACGGGGTGCCACCCCTCCGGCGTCGTGTCGCCGCTTTCGGCATAGCAGCGGTCCGTCGGCCTCATGCCCTGGTCCAGCGTCAGCCAGTTGCAAAACTTCGCCGCCCCGTACCAGCTCACCCCCGTCACCGGATGCGACGTGAAATCGACCGGCGTCGTCACCACGCCGTACGCGCCGCCGTCGAAGGCGATCTGCCCCGCCACAGCCGGATCGAACACCCGCACCGAACGCGAACCGGGATCCGGACCCTGTTCGCCCCGCTCGATCGTGTTGAGATAGACCGCTCCGGTGGTCGTATCGAAGAACAGGTAGGCGCCGCGTTCGTCGTCCGGATGGGCGAGGGCATCGTTCAGAAACGCCACGAACTCCGCGTTGGTGACGGGAAAGGTGCCGAGCAGGTAATCATACGCCGGCCCGCCGGGCTGACGGGCGTCCGCGTCGATTCGCGTTTCCCGCACGGCAAACGCCGGCTGCACCAGCGTCAAGCGCACGGTGCGGGTGATCGTCTCGCCGCCGGGCAAGATGGTAATGGCGATGTCGGCCTGATGATCACCGGGCGCCAGGTTGGTCGGATCGACCGTGACGACCACGTAGGCCGACTCGCCGTCCGCCAGCGTGCCGGAAGCCGACGGGTTCCCGTCGAACCGGATCCAATCGACGAGCGGGTCGACGGGTTGTGCCGTCCAGGAGAGCGGTCCGCCGCCGTCGCGGGCGACGTTGGTCAGCCGATAGACCGCCAGCGGCGGCGTCACGCTCCCGCCCACCGCACCGACTGCCTCATAGTCGTCGAAGGGCACCACGGTCAGCGTCTCGACGATCGACAACGCCACCGACCGGCACTGCGCCAGACCCGTCCAGGTGTCCTCGAACCGTACCGTGCCTGTGTACTCGCCGTCCGTCAGCGTCAGCACGTCGTCGTTGAGGAATACCCGCGCCTCGCGCACCTGCCCCGTCGGCGGCAGGAACGTCACCACCGGATCGGCCACCGTCAGCCACGACACGTCGGCGTCGATCAACACCTCGATCGGCTCGTCCGACAGATTTGTCAGCGTATACACGATCGGCGGCTCGACGGTCGGATCCGGGTTCGGCCCGACGGACTGCGGATCCTGGGAGGGAGAGACGGCCACCGGTTCCTCCACGGTCAGCGTGACCGGGTGACGAAGCGTCCACGACACGTCGCCGTTGTTGCGATCGGTCAGCACGACGTCGATGCCGCTCTCGTAGCGACCCGGTGTCAGCGTCTCGGCACCGGCATTGGGAGAGAACGTAAACCGCACCGTCCCGCCCGCCGCCAGATCGCCTTCCGGCGCGCCGCCTTCCCCTGACACGTCGAGCCACGACGCCCCGGCGGTCACCTGATACGCCAGGTCCATCCCGGCTGTGCTGACCAGGTCCGCCGCCAGCGGCGTGAGCGTATGGAACGGTCCGCCCCACGGGCCGGTAAACTCCGCCGCCGCGCCGTCGACCGCCTCCCAGCGCACCGGCGAAGCGATCGCCACGCGAACGTGCCGCCGCTCCTCGCTTCCCGTCGTCGCATTGCGGAGCGTCACCATCGCGTCGTACGTTCCCGGTGCCAGACGATCGGCCTCGACGTTGGTCGTCGCCTCCAGCGAAACCGTCGCATGTCCGCCCAGCGCCCCGCCTGCCTCGCCCGTGCCGGCTGCGCCCACGTCCAGCCAGGCGACGTCCGTACTCCACGTCCAGTCCATGGCCGCATCCGACCGGTTGGTCAGCGTCCAGGACGCCGTCGTCCCGCTGAGAGCATCTCCATAGGTCGCGTCGATGACCAGACCCCCTTCCGGCGACAGCAGGAACGGCTCCCGCAGATCGAGCAGGAACACTTCGACGAACGTCGCGCCGGAAAGGGCATCACGCACGGTGACGGTTCCGATGTGCCCCGTGCCCCGCACCACGCGAAAGCCCGTATCGTCCGAGGCGGCATCCGCCGCCAGCCCCGTCCGTCCCGTGTTGGTCAGGGCGGGTGCATCGACCGGATCGCGCCAGCTTCCGCCTCGCCGACCGCGCAGTGCCGCATCGCCCTGGAAGAAGTCCTGCACCCACTCGGCTGCGTTGCCCGTTACGTCGTACAACCCGTATCCGTTGTCCGTATCGCGAGTCAGCGGAGACGCAGGCGCGGGCGGGAAACACGGGGAAGGCAGGGCGAACAATCGATTGACCCCGTTGAAGAAACTTACCGGCGTGGTGCCGTTCGTTTCCGTGTCGCCGCTGTCGAGATAGTTGGCGTCCACGGCCTCCAGCACCGTCCGCCCGAAGCCGTAAAGGACGTCCAGCGCGACGTCGCCCGCATCCGTCATCGCGCCGCGCGAAGCGGCCTTGTACCATTCGTTGAAAGGAGAAGCACCCTCCGCCTCGTCGTCCATGGGCAGTCGATACCCCGGCGTTTCCTCCACGATCCGCCGCCGCACGTCCGCGGGCAGCGGAGCACCGGTCCAGTCGGCGTCGTTCGCGACCGCCGGTCGCCAGCCGGCCGGATCGCTTCCCGCCGCCTCCGCATACGCACGCAGCGACGCGGGCATCCCCTGCGATACCGTCAGCCAGTTACAGTACTTCACCGCTCCGTACCACGTCACGCCCACCACCGGATGGTCCTCGAAACCGCTTTCGATGGTGTAGCCTCCGGCTTGATAGCGGATGCGGCCGATGCCCGCGTCGTAGATCTTGAGCGTGCGAGCCGCATCGGGAGCGGACGTCCCCTCCGCCGGCGTCGCCTCGTCGTTGACGTACACGTCGCCGGAGTCGATGTCGAAAAAGAGATATTCGCTCCGCGGGCCGGGATTGCCGCTGCGGACGTCGGCCAGGGCGTCGTTGAGAAAGGCGGCGAAC
>CAZNQN010000076.1:0-1629 GCA_964574925.1 uncultured Phycisphaeraceae bacterium
GGGAGAGCACTGGGGACGGGAGGGGATCCGCGACCGGACGTGCAGCATCGCGCTCAACCTGCTCCGGCTGCGGCTTTCATCCGATCCGAACCCCTGAGCGGGATCGTTGCTGCGGCTCCCGTATTTGTTGCGGGGGGAAGGGGATCGACTACAATCCCTTGCGGATCGGGAAAGGAAGGTCGCCGGCCGATCGTCGGGCCGTGGAGAAGGGTTTTTCCACCCCCTCCTCCGTCCGCGGACAGGTTGAAGGGTGCACGGGCCGCGGTCTCAGTGGGCACGGCGCCTGAAACCTGCGATCGGTTGATCGCGGTGACTTTTTCCACGGGAAGAACCGGCATGGAACACAACGACGTACGGGGCTATTTCCGGAACATCTGGCGGACGGTCTCCACGATCCTGATCGGGATGCGGATCACACTCCGCTACTGTTTCGCCAAGACGGTGACGCTCCAGTATCCCGACGTGGCGCCGGCGATCCAGCCGCGATACCGGGGGTTCCACTATTTCGAGATCGAAAAGTGCATCGCGTGCGACCAGTGCGCCAAGGCGTGCCCGGTGGACTGCATCTACATCGAGAAAAGCGGTCCGCGGAAGATCGACAAAGCCACCGGCATCGCGGTCGGCGGGGCGATGACGCGGTACGCGATCGACTACGCCAAGTGCATGTTCTGCGGATTGTGCTGCGATCCGTGCCCGACCGACTGCATCCACATGGGGAACCTGCACGACATGTCCGGCTACACGCGGGAGGACATGATCGTGGAGTTCACGGAGCTGGCCAAGGAAGGCTTGCAGACGCCGCAGCCGCTGTGGATGCAGCGGGAGAACCTGCCGGAATGGGCGAAGAAGCGGAAGGAAGAATGGCTGGCGTATGTGCATTCGCGGGACAAGCTCTCCGGCGACGTGGAGCGACGGCGGGAAGCGATGCGCAAGGCCCTGGAGCCGTCCGAAGTCAAAAAGAAATGAGAACACAGACGACAGGCCTCTACATCCCGGCGGAAAGGAAACACCCAACGGATGCGCTCGACGAGCCTCGAGGGGCTGACGGAAGCGCGCGGGCGCCGGGCACGCAGTGTCGTGTCGCGCGAATCGTCGAACGACGGCGCGGACGGCGACCGCTCGGAATCAAAGCGACGGAGATGAACCGGTGACGGCGGTTTCGATGGGATCGGCGGCGACGTGGGTGGCGGGATGGTCGGCAGCGGCGGTGGCGCCGACGGCGACGCACGGGCGGACGAACGTGGAACTGGTGCTGGGGATCTTCCTGTTCGCTCTGGCGGGGTTCCTGATGGTGTTCGTGGGCTTGAGCATCGGGCGGATCCTGCGACCGGCCATGCCCCACCCGGAAAAGGCGGCGGCCTATGAATGCGGCGAGCCGGCCATCGGGGACAGCTGGGTGCAGTTCGACCTGCGCTTCTACACGGTGGCGCTGGTGTTCATCGTGTTCGACGTGGAGGTGGCGCTGTTGTGGCCCTGGGCGGTGGTGTTCAAGGACATCGGGGCGGCGGCGTTCTGGGCGTTCTTCGTGTTCTTCCTGCTGATCGCGGTCCCCTTCCTCTACGAATGGCGTTCGGGGTATCTCGACTGGGTGCGGGCCAGCAGCGCCCAGCGTCGCCGCGCCGCGACCGG